>NZ_BCBJ01000046.1:0-18091 GCF_001320605.1 Pseudomonas sp. NBRC 111133
TCAATCACCCCATCGAACGCGCCCCCACCGGTTGCGCATGGCCGCGCGAAGTCACGATCCCCAGGAAGGAAATCACGATCGCCAGGCCCAATGTCGAACTCACTTCCGCCCGGTGCTCAGGCGTGTACATCATCACCGCCAGCGCCCCGGCGATGAAGATGATCACCGCCCAGGTCAGGTACGGGAACAGCCACATACGGAACTTCAGCTCGGTGTTCTCCCGCTCCAGGCGGCGGCGCATGCGCAGCTGCGAGATGGCGATGACCATGTACACCAGCAGGGCGATGGCGCCAGAGCTGGCCAGCAGGAACTCGAACACGCCCTTCGGCGCGAAGTAGTTGAGGATGGCGATGGCCGCGCCGATCAGGGTGCTGCCAAACACTGCAGCACGCGGTACGCCAACCGTGGAGGTCTTGTTGAGGAAGGCCGGGGCATCACCGCGCTTGGCCAGCGAGTACATCATCCGCGAAGCAATGTAGATCGACGAGTTCATGCAGCTGGTCACGGCCACCAGGACCACCAGGTCGACCATGAACGCCGCATTGGGGATGTTCATGATTTCCAGCGCACGCTGGTACGAGCCCACCACGGCCAGTTGCGGGTCGTTCCATGGCACCACCGAGATGATCACGAAGATCGACAGGATGTAGAACGTGCTGATACGCCAGATCACCGAGCGGGTGGCCTTGGCGATGTTGCGCGACGGGTCGCTGGACTCGGACGCGGCGATGGTCACAGCCTCGGTGCCGATGAAGCTGAACATCACGGTAATGAACGCGCCCACCACGGCCGACCAGCCCTTCGGCGTAAAGCCGCCGTGCTCGGCCATCAGGCTGCTCAGGCCGCTGACCTCGCGGTTAGGCAACCAGCCCATCAGCGCGGCAAAGCCCAGGCCGATGAAACCCAGAATCGCCGTTACCTTGAGAATGGCGAACCAGAACTCGAACTCACCGTACTTGGCCACGCTGAACAGGTTGGTGCCGGCCAGCAACAGTACCGAGGCCAGGGCGAAGATCCAGCTGTCCACCTGGGGGAACCAGGCGTTCAACACATGCCCGGCGGCCAGCGCTTCGATAGGGATCACCAACACCCAGAACCACCAGTACAACCAGCCGATGGTGTAGCCGGCCCAACGGCCGATGGCCTGGTCGGCATAGGTGGAAAACGACCCGGTGTCAGGGTGCGCTACGGCCATTTCGCCGAGCATGCGCATAACCAGAACCACCAGGGTCCCGGCCACGAAATAGGAAATTATGGTAGCTGGCCCGGCCGCCGCGATGGCATGGCCAGAGCCTACGAAAAGTCCGGCGCCGATGATGCCGGCGATGGACAGCATCGTTACATGACGTGGCTTGAAACCTTGTGCAAGGTTGCCATCAGATCCCACGGTGTTCATTGATGTTGTTCTCTTTTTGCTGACACAAGGATGGACGGGCAGGCGTAGGCGAAAATATCTCCTTTCAAATCAATAAGTCGACAGGATGCTCGCGCGCTGTTGTTGATCTTTGGCACGCATCACAGAGCAAGGTGTCATTGCGGTTCGGGCTTCATTTAAGCCCCGTAAGGCTGTGGGAAATTACACGAGAACGCCCCGGAACTGTTCGATCACGACAGGGCAATTCCATTCACGCCAGATGTCGCGAATGGCATACCCGATCGCGCCATCGGGCCGTCTGAAGCTTTTGTTTTTCATTTGAATGTGCCACTTGGTCTGGCCACGTTCGAGCGCCCACAAAAAAGCCCCAGTCTCCCGGGGCCTCTGTTGCCAAGGCGTCTGCCTACGCCTGCCCGGTGCGCTCGAAGCGCCGGGCCAGCAACAGGTAAGCGAGGATTCCCAGCACGCCATGGGCGGCCACGAACCAGAGTGCGTTATGGAACGAGCCGGTGCTGGCCACCACATAACCGATCACCAGCGGGGTGACGATACCGGCGACGTTGCCAATGCCATTGAACACGCCGCCGCACAGGCCAACCATCTTCTTCGGCGCCACATCCGACAGCACCGCCCAACCTACCGCTGCCAGGCCCTTGCCGAAGAAGGCCAACGTCATCATGGCAATCACCGCCGCGTTGCTGTCCATGTAGTTGGCCAGCACCAGGCTGGTGGACAGCGCCATGCCGATGATGAACGGCGTCTTGCGCGCCCTGGAGGGATGCACGCCACGGCGGATCAGCCAATCGGACACGAACCCGCCAAGGATGCCACCCGTGAAGCCACAGATGGCCGGCAACGCAGCCACCCAGCCTGCCTCCATGATGGTCATGCCACGGCCCTTGATCAGGTAGATCGGGAACCAGGTGATGAAGAAGTAGGTCAGCGCCGTGATGCAGTACTGGCCCAGGTACACCGCCCACAGGTTGCGGCTGGTGAACAGTTGCATCACTTCGGCACGGGTCGGTTTGCTTTTGGTCGCTTTACGTTCCTTTTCCAGGTCGACCAGGGCGCCGCCTTCACGCATGTAATCCAGCTCTTCGCGGCTCAAGCCTGGCGCGCTGTGCGGTTCGTGGTACAGGCGGAACCACACCACGCTCAGTACCAACCCCAACACCCCCATCCAGATGAACACCTGCTCCCAACTCAGCGTATGGGTCATCCACGCCATCAGCGGGGCAAACACCACCACAGCCATGTACTGGGCCGAGTTGAACAGCGCCGAGGCGGTTCCACGCTCACGGGTGGGGAACCAGCAACTGACGATGCGCGAGTTGGCCGGGAACGCCGGCGACTCCACCAGGCCCAGCATGAAGCGCATGGAAAACAGCGCGACCGCAGCGGACACACCGGCCAACCCCATCCAGCCGACAGTCCCTTGCAGCAGCGTGAACAGCGACCAGAGGATCAGGCTGATGCCGTACACACGGCGGGCACCGAAGCGGTCGAGCAACCAGCCCCCGGGCACCTGGCCCAGGGCGTAGGCCCAGGCGAACGCGGAAAAGATCATGCCTAGCATGACCGGGTCCAGGCCGAGGTCCTTGAGCACCTCGGTGCCGGTAATCGACAAGGTGGCGCGGTCGGCGTAGTTGATGACGGTGATGACGAAGATCAGCGCCAGGACCAGGAAGCGATGGCGACCGACCCCGGCCACGGCCTGCGGTGCGGCGACGGCGGATTTGCTGTTCATGTAAACCCTCTTGCTTCTCGATGGAAGCGATTGTTCTTGTGAAGAGAAGGTGTGGCCCTTGGGCCTTTTGTTGTCTGCACTGGCCTCTTCGCGGGCGTGCCCGCGAAGAGGCCCTTGAGCTAAACCACCCGATTCGGTGGTAACTCACCCTGAAAACAGGCTTCGAGGTTGTGCAAAACCATGCGCCCCATCTCCAACCGGGTCTGCAACGTGGCACTGCCCCGATGCGGCTGAAGGCTGACCTGGTTGAGGTCCCGCAAGGCCGGCGGCACTTGCGGCTCATCGACGAACACGTCCAGCCCGGCACCGGCGATACGCTGCTCGCGCAATGCCTCGACCAGCGCGTCTTCATCCACCAACTTGCCGCGCGCCACGTTGATCAGGTAACCATTCGGCCCCAGTGCCTCCAGCACCTCGGCCGTTACCAACACCTGCCCACCATCGGCAGCAGCGGCGACCACCAGTACGTCCACCGAACGCGCCAGCTCGATCAGGTCAGCCTCATAGCGGTAACCCGCATCCTGCTGTTCACGCCGCCCGTTGTAGGCAATGCGCATGTCGAATGCCGCCGCACGCCGGGCAATCGCCTTGCCCACCTGGCCAAGCCCGACAATGCCCAGGTCGATACCGCTGGCCCGCCGCGCCAGCGGCAGCTCGACCGTGCCCCACAAGCCATCGCGCACCAGCCGTTCGCCCTCGCCCATACGGCGCAAGGTGTTGATGATCAGGCCCATCGCCAGGTCAGCCACATCGGCGGTGAGTACACCCGGTGTTGTGGTGACATGGATGCCGCGGCTGGCAGCATGGCGAAGGTCCACGGCGTCGGTACCGATGCCGCTGATGGCGATGATCTCCAGCGCAGGCAGCTGATCCATCAGCGCATTGGGCAGCCCTTTGGCACCGCCAGTTACAACACCGCGAACGCGTGGGCCAACGTCGTTGATCAGCTGTTGCGGGTCACGGTGTTGATACAGGCGATGCACCTGATAAGCGCGGACCAATTGGGCATCGATGGCCTCGGGGACGGGCTGGGTCAGCAGCACTTCGATGGCGTTTTCGTTCATGTTGAGCATCCGGCAGTTCGAAGACATGACTCGATGCTAGGCCTGCAATTGATACAGGTCTAATATAGATACTGGATCGAATAATTCAGGAATTGAATCATGGAGCTGCACCAGTTGCGCTGCTTCGTGGCCGTTGCCGAAGAGCTGCATTTCGGCCGTGCCGCCACGCGCCTGCACATGACCCAGCCACCCTTGAGCCGGCAGATACAACTGCTGGAACATTCCCTGGGGGTACTGCTGCTTGAGCGTAACAACCGCCAGGCGCGGCTGACCCTGGCGGGCCAGAGCTTTCTTGAAGACGCCCGGCGCATCCTGCAAATCGCCGACTCGGCCAGCCACTCGGCACGGCGCATCGCCCATGGCGAGGCAGGCCGGCTGACCCTGGGATTCACGGCGGTGGGGGCCTACAGCATGATCCCGCGCTTGCTCGTGCATGCCGGGCAGACGTTGCCGGACATCGAACTGGTGCTCAGCGAACGGGTTTCCAGTACCCAGGTGCACGACCTGGAAGCCGGCCTGATCGATGTCGGCCTAGTGCGCCAGGTGCTGCCCAGTGCGCGCGTGGAGTACCTGCCGATTCACCGCGAACCCTTCGTCGCCGCCCTGCCCGCCGGGCATGCGCTGGCACCGCGTGAGCGGATCAGGCCGAGCGATTTCGATGAGCAGCCGTTCGTGATGTACAGCGCCAACGAAGGGCGCTACTTCCATGACCGCATCGCCAACCTGTTTGCGCGGCATGAAGTGCAGCCGAAGTACCTGCACCAGCTGGGGCAGACGCATTCTATTCTGGGCCTGGTCAATGTGGGGTTGGGGTGTGCGGTGGTGCCTGCCTCGGCGCAGGCGCTGCGCCTGGAGCAGGTGGTCTTCAAGCCCCTGGTGGGGATGGAGCAGCAGGCGGAAATATTTTTGGCGTACTGCCGGGATAACCCTAATCCGGTGCTGGAGGCATTTGTAGAGATGGCGCGGGCCTTCTTTGAAGCAGGATAAAAGGTGATGGCCTCTTCGCAGGCAAGCCCGCGAAGAGGCCGGCAGCCTTAACGCACCAGGCAAGGCCGCTTGTTATCGAAGCTCCACCCCGGAATCAGGAACTGCATCGCCACGCTGTCATCCCGCGCGCCCAGGCCCATGTTGCGGTAGCACTCATGCGCCTTGGCCAGCTGATCCTCATCCAGCTCCACCCCCAGCCCCGGCCGTGCCGGTACCCGCACATGCCCGTCCACAATGCGCAGCGGCTCACGGGTCAGGCGCTGGCCATCCTGCCAGATCCAGTGGGTGTCGATCGCGGTGATCTCACCCGGCGCCGCAGCCGCCACCTGGGTGAACATCGCCAACGAAATGTCGAAGTGGTTGTTCGAATGCGAACCCCAGGTCAGCCCCCAGTCATTGCACATCTGCGCCACCCGTACCGAACCCTGCAAGGTCCAGAAGTGCGGGTCGGCCAGCGGGATGTCCACCGACTGCAACTGGATTGCATGGCCCATCTGCCGCCAGTCGGTGGCGATCATGTTGGTGGCGGTCGGCAAGCCGGTGGCGCGGCGGAACTCGGCCATCACCTCGCGGCCCGAGTAACCGTTCTCGGCACCGCACGGGTCTTCGGCGTAAGCCAGCACGTCGTGCTTGTCGCGGCACAGGGCAATGGCTTCCTTCAACGACCAGGCACCGTTCGGGTCAAGGGTGATACGGGCTTCGGGGAAGCGCTCGGCCAGGGCCGTTACCGCCTCCATCTCTTCTTCTCCCCGCAGTACACCGCCCTTGAGCTTGAAGTCGCTGAAGCCATAACGCGCCTTGGCGGCCTCGGCCAGGCGCACCACTGCTTCCGGGGTCAGGGCCTTTTCGTGGCGCACGCGGAACCAGTCATTCTCGGCATCGGCTTCGTTGCGGTAGGCCAGGTCGGTCTGCTGGCGGTCGCCGATGTAGAACAGGTAACCCAGCATCTTCACGGCATCACGTTGCTGCCCTTCACCCAGCAATGCCGCCATCGACACGTTGAGGTGCTGACCGAGCAGGTCGAGCAGCGCCGATTCGATGGCCGTTACCGCATGCACGGTAATGCGCAGGTCGAAGGTTTGCAGGCCGCGCCCCGCCGAGTCGCGGTTGGCGAAGGTCTGGCGCATGGCATTGAGCACGCGTTGGTAATGGCCGATCGGCTGGCCGACCACCAGGCTGCGGGCGTCTTCCAGGGTTTGCCGAATTTTTTCCCCACCCGGCACTTCACCCAGCCCGGTGTTGCCCGCGCTGTCGCGCAGCACCACTACGTTGCGGGTAAAGAACGGGCCATGGGCGCCACTGAGGTTGAGCAGCATACTGTCGTGGCCAGCCACGGGGATCACGCGCAGGTCGGTGACCACCGGGGTGCTGGTGTGGACGGCGGGATTGGTCTGCATATTCATGGTTGTTGTCTCGCAGTCATCAGTGGGTCTGGCCCAGGGCCGAACGGGCCTTGAGGTCATCGGAAGGGGCGCCCTTGGGGCGAGTGCGTACAAAGAAGATGGCGATGGCCGCCAGCACCGAGGTCATCGCCAGGCCATACAGCCCGCCCTGGATCGAGCCGGTCTGCTGCTCCAGAAAACCGAAGGTGGTAGGGGCTACGAAGCCGCCGAGGTTGCCGACCGAGTTGATCAGGGCGATCACGGCCGCGGCGATGCGGGCATCCAGATATCCCTGTGGAATCGGCCAGAACAGTGACGACGCCGACTTGAAACCGATGGCGGCGAAGCACACGGCCACGAAGGCAAACACCGGCCCGCCGGTGGTGGACATGAACATGCCGATGGCGGCGACCACCAGCGCCCCGGCCACCCACGCCTGCTGGAACTTCCAGCGCGCAGAGCCGGCCGCGAAGGCGTACATGGCCAGGATCGAGATCAGCCACGGGATCGAGTTGAAGAAGCCGACCTGCAAGTCGCTGAGGTCGCCCATGCGCTTGATGATGCTCGGCAGCCAGAAGGTGGCAGCGTAGATGGTCAGCTGGATGCAGAAGTAGATGAGGCAGAACAGCACAATCTGGCGGTCTTTCAGCAGGCTCCAGGCCGAGGGTTTGACCGCCCCCAACGCTTCGCGCTCTCGCTGCTCGCGGTCGATGGTAGCTACGAGCGCGTCTTGCTCGGCCGGGCTCAACCACTTGGCATCCTGTGGTTTGGAATCCAGCCAGAAGAACACGAAGAAGCACAGCACCACCGAGGCCATGCCTTCGATGAACAGCATCCACTGCCAACCGTGCATGCCCAGGCCCTGAATCTGCATCAGCGCACCGGCCAACGGCCCGGAAATCAGCGAGGCCAGCGCCGAGCCGCTGAGGAAGATGGCAATCGCCTTGCCGCGCTCTGCACCTGGCAGCCAGCGGGTGAAGTAGTAGATCACACCGGGGAAGAAGCCCGCTTCGGCAACACCCAGCAAAAAGCGCAGTACGTAGAACTGGGTTTCGTTCTGCACAAAGGCCATGGCCGTGGCCACCAGCCCCCAGGTGAACATGATGCGCGTCAGCCAAAGCCGCGCCCCCACCTTCTGCAGCAACATGTTCGAAGGCACTTCGAACAAGGCATAGCCAATGAAGAACAGGCCGGCACCAAAACCATAAGCTGCGGCACTGATGCCCAGGTCGCTTTCCAGGTGCGGTCGGATGAAACCGATATTGACGCGGTCGAGGTAGTTGACGATGAACATGATGACGAACAGCGGCAGGACGTGGCGCTTGACCTTGGCCACGGCACTGGCCAACGCGTCGCCTTCAGTCCGCGCAGACGGAGCGAGGGTGTCGTTCACTTGTGAATCTCCCACTAATTGTTTTTGTGCGGGTCTGGGTTGTCTGACATGGCAGTGGGACGAGCATATGCCCGACGAAGTTGTACGACAAGATCAACAAAATCGACAAATACGCAAAATACAAGCTATCAAAATGACCATTTGCTTCGATCTTGCAAAAACTGATTGGCTACGCGTGGGATTGGCAACAGGAAAAAACGGCAAAAAATATTTTTATGGTTTAACTTGTCGTACAAGTACAGCTAGAAGTGGCTCACACCATGGAACCCGAACACACGCACAAACGCGGCCATAGCCGCGCCCATGACTTGGTCTCCAGCCTGACCCAACAAATTTTGTTGGGCACCTTCAGGCCTGGGGACAAATTGCCCTCGGAGAACACCCTGGTGCGCGAGCATGGCGTCAGCCGCACGGTGGTGCGTGAAGCCTTGTCGAAATTGCAGGCCTCGGGGCTGGTGGAGCCGCGCCACGGTATCGGTACCTTCGTGATGGAGCGCCAGCCACAGGCGGGGCTGCGCATCGGCGCGGAGAGCGCAGCCAATGTGCGCGACCTGTTGGAACTGCGCATTGGCCTGGAAGGCCAGGCCGCTGCTCTGGCCGCACTGCGTCGTGACGAGGGGCACCTGGCTCGCATGCGCCAGGCACTGGATGACTACCAGGACCTGGCGGCGGCCGGTGACAGCTGCATCGAGGCGGATCGGCGCTTCCACCTGCTGATTGCCGAGGCCACCGGTAACCTGTACTTCACCGAGATGCTGCTGCAACTGGGCAACAGCCTGATCCCACGCAACCGCATGGCGCTGGCCGAACGCGGCGGGGCGAAGCTGGCGCGGCAGGCCTACCTGGCGAACCTGGAGCATGAGGCCGTGCTCAATGCCATCCGCCGGCAAGACCCGGATGCAGCGCGGGCGGCGATCTGCCTGCACCTGTCCAACAGCCGTGACCGGTTGCTGCCGGATTAGAGGTTGTGCCCACCCGGCCGTTACATCCGGCCGGATCACCTCACCAGGTCAGGCAAATCTTGCCGAAATGCCGGTTGCTTTCCTGGTAACGGAACGCCTCGACGATCTGCTCCAACTCGAAGTGCTTGTCCACCACTGGCCGCAGCCCGTTGGCATCGATTGCCCGCACCATCGCCTGTTGCTGCGCACGGCTGCCCACCAGCACACCTTGCAGGCGGATTTGCCGCACCAGGGCCTGTACCAGCGGCAACTGCCCCGCCACGCCGGTAAGGATGCCGATCAGCGACACATGCCCGCCAATGCGAGCAGCAATCATCGACTGCTCCAACGTCGCCGGGCCGCCCACTTCAATCACATGATCGACGCCGCGATTACCGGTCAGCTCGCGCACTTTTTCACCCCAGGCCGGGGTGCTCTTGTAATTGATAAGGTGATCGGCCCCCAGGGCCTTGAGGCGCTCCAGCTTGGCATCGCTGGAAGAGGTGGCGATTACCGTGGCGCCGGCCAGCTTGGCGAACTGCAGCGCGAAGATCGACACGCCACCCGTGCCCTGTACCAGCACCGTGTCGCCCGGCTTGAGGTGGTCATCGCTCATCAACGCACGCCAGGCGGTAAGGCCGGCTGTAGTCAGCGTAGCCGCCTCGGCGTGGCTGAAGCCCTTCGGTGCCAGGGTGAACGCGGTAGCGCGGGCAGTGACCTGCTCTCGGGCATAACCATCGATGCCATCGCCGGGCACTCTGGCAAAGCCTTCGACATTGGCCTGGCCGTCGAGCCAGTCGGGGAAAAAGGTACTGACCACGTGGTCGCCAACCTGGAACTCGGTGACACCAGCCCCCACCGCGACCACTTCGCCGGCGCCATCGGCCATGGGGATGCGCCGCTCGCTCGGGCCCCACATGCCGCTGACCACAGCGAAGTCGTGATAGTTGAGGGAGCTGGCGTGCAAGCGCACGGTGATCTCGCCGGCCTGGGGTGCGGCAGCCTCGCGGGTGCCGACCTCGACCTTGTCGTAGCCGCCGCCGGGTTGTACGTAGATGGCTTTGCTGGTCATGGGTGGGTCTCCGTATCAGGGGAAAGAGTGGGGTTCAGCATAGACAGGTCCGGCCCTTTCGCGGGCAAGCCCGCACCACAGTGACGCCGCAGGACCTGAAACTTGCACACTACCTGTGGGAGCGGGCATGCCCGCGAAAGGGCCCGTACAGACGACACAACGGTCAGCCCAGCATCACCTTCAGCGCCCGGCAATCGGCAGCATGCCAATCCACCAGTTCCGGCCATGGGTTATCCGGCAAATTCACCAGCACTGTCCGCGCCCCAGCCGCGCGCCCGCAGTCCAGGTCGAACCGGTAATCCCCCACCATCACCAGTTCACTCGGCGCCACGCCCCAGGCACTGGCAATCTTCAGCAACCCATCCGGGCTCGGCTTGGGTGAGGCCTCGTCACGTCCCAGAATGTGCTCCACCGGGAAGCAGTCCGCCAGGCCGATGGCCTCCAGCGTCACATGCGCCAGCTCACGTGCATTACGGGTGAGAATACCCAGCCGGCACCCACGCTCGGCCAGCTCACGCACCAGCTCCACCGCGCCGGTAGCCGCTGTGGACGCAAGCGCCAGGTCGCGCTCATGCTCCAGCAGCCAGGCATGCTTGGCTGCCGCTTCGTCTACCGGCAAGGCCGCCAGGTGGGTGAGGATGTCGTGCTCGGCTGGGATGTCCAACGCCACGCGAATGGCGGCAAAGTCATGCACGGCCACGGTCAGGGTGCCGTCCATGTCGAACACCCAGTTGCGGACCTCGCCCAGGCTCATGCCCAGTCCTTACGGTGGCGAATCAGGCCTTCCTGGCTCGACGATGCCACCAGTTGCCCGGCCTGGTTGAAGATGCTGCCACGGCAGAAACCACGGGAATTACCGGCCCACGGGCTGTCGGTGGCGTACAGCAGCCACTCGTCGGCACGCAGGTTGCCATGGAACCACAGCGAATGGTCGAGGCTGGCGATCTGCATGTCGCGCTGCCACACCGATTTGCCATGCGGTACCAGCGAAGTGGTCAGTAGACCAAAATCCGAGGCGTAAGCCAGCATGTATTTGTGCAGGGCAGGTACGTCGGGCAGGTTGCCGTCGGCGCGGAACCACGCGTACTTCACCGGGTCGCCAGGCTTGGGGTTGAACGGGTCGCGCTCGGTGACCGGGCGAATTTCGATCGGCTTGGCGCACAGCACCTTGTCGCGAATGCGCTCTGGCAACTGGTCGGCCATGGCGCGCGCCAGCTCCACTTCGGTGGGCAGGTTTTCCGGGCCGACTACGTCAGGCATCTGTGCCTGGTGCTCGAAGCCTTCCTCGTCGTACTGGAACGACGCGCTGCAAGTGAAGATGGTCTGGCCCTTCTGAATCGCCGTCACCCGACGGGTGCTGAAGCTGCCGCCATCTCGCACGCGGTCCACCGAGTACACCACCGGCAGGCTGGCATCGCCCGGGCGCAGGAAGTAGCCGTGCAACGAATGCACATGGCGAGCGTCCTCGACCGTCTGGCTGGCCGCCGACAAGGACTGGCCCAGCACTTGCCCACCGTACAGCTGGCGGAAGCCCAGGTCCTGGCTACGTCCACGGAACAGGTTCTCCTCGATGGCTTCGAGGCTCAACAGGTCGACCAGGTCGTCCAACACATGACTCATTGGGGGTTCTCCTCGCAAGGCAACACGTCTCTACAGCGCTCTTTGATAAGGGCAAATGATACAGGGTTTGTCATTCGCGCCGGGCATGGCCGTGCATTCAGGCACGCAGGGTCTTTTCCCAGTGTGCGCGGTCGATGCGGTACAGCACATGCGGGCGCAGCGGGTGGCCCTCGGGCAGGCGGGGGTGTTCGAAGCTGCCGTTCAGGTCCTGCTGCATGCCAATGGCCTGCATCACCTTCTGCGACGGCAGGTTGCTCTCGCTAGTGAACGACACCACCTCTTCCAGGCGCAATTGGGCGAAAGCACAACGCAGGCAGGTCCACGCCGCCTCGCTGGCGAAACCCAGGCCCCAGTGCCGCCGTGCCAGGCGCCAGCCAATTTCCACAGCCGGCGCAAAATCGGCATCGAAGCCGACATGCAGCAACCCGGTCATGCCGATGAACGCACCGCTGTCCTTGCGCTCCAGCGCCCATAAACCAAAACCGTACTCGTTGAAGTGCCCACGCACGCGGCCAATCAGTGCAGCCGCTTCAAGGCGTGTCAGCGGCGCCGGGAAGTAGCGCATTACCTGGGGGTCGGCACACAGCGCGGCGAACTCGCGCAGGTCGTCGTCATGCCATTGGCGCAGCACCAGCCGTGCGCTTTCCAGTTCAAGAATGGGGGTCATCAGGCCTGCTCCGGTTTTGCCGTGTTGCAGTTTACAGCGTAGGCGCGGGCGCAGGTTTCACCCAGCCACCATCAACCGAATGCAATTTTCACATGCTCTTCACTGCCTCCCAACAGGGCGCTTGGCAGGATGCCGCCATCACTGCCGTGCCTGTCGCGGCCATGCCAAATGGAGCAACGCATGCTATCGAGCAATACCCTGGGGCACCCTGCCATCCACGCCCGGCGCAAGCGACGCCTCTCCCGCAAAGCCCTCGGTGCCGCCCTTGGCCTGTGCATGGTCGTGGCGGCGTTGACCACCTGGCTGGCGACGAGGACGCACATCGTGGACCTTGGCAACGAGCAACAACTGAGTGACAGCGGCCTGCTGCAGGATTGGGCCGATGGCGCAGTGATCGTGATGATCCGCCACGCCGAGCGCTGCGACAGCGCGCCCGGCCCCTGCCTGGACGACCCCACCGGCATCACCGTGGCCGGCAGCCAGGCCGCTGGCCGCGTTGGCCAGGGGCTGCACCAACTAGGCCTGAACAACACCGATATGCTCAGCAGCCCGAAACTGCGCACCCGGCAAACCGCACACTTCATCCTCGGCCAGGCGGTGGCCAGCGAGGACTGGCTGGAAAGTTGCGATAAACAGTTCGCCAGTGAAGCACTGTCACGCAAGCGCCCCGGCCACAACCTCGTGCTGGTGACCCACAACGGCTGCATCGACCACTTCGCCCGCCAGCAGAACGTTACCGGTGGCGAGCGTCAGAGTGGCTACGTCAGTGCCCTGTTCGTGTCGGTCGATGGCAACGGAAAGGCACGCATCCTGGGCCGCCTGAACGAACCCGACTGGCAGCGGGTGCTGGCCAGCGCCGCCAAATAGCTCAAGCCCCTGACGCGGTCCCTGTGGGAGCGGGCATGCCCGCGAACACGGGCGCAGCCCGTGCCAAGCACCGCGGTGCCTGCTTCGCGGGCGCGCCCGCTCCCACAAGCGCCTGCGACACCCCACAACCAAGGGCTCCCACAGCACTCACCCGTCATGGCAAGATCAGCACTGGCCCTGATTGCGACCCCACCCATGCCGCTGCCGCTGATCTACCACGAAGACTACAGCCCGGAGTTCCCCGCCGAACACCGCTTCCCGATGGACAAGTTCCGCCTGCTGCACGACCACCTGGTCGACAGCGGGCTGACCACTGATCAGGCCCTGCTGCGCCCGGACATCTGCCCCAACGAGATCCTCGCCCTGGCCCACGACCGCAGCTACATCGAACGCTACATGAACGGAGAACTGTCCCCCGAGGACCAACGCCGCCTCGGCCTGCCCTGGAGCGAAGCCCTGGCCCGGCGCACCGTACGCGCGGTAGGTGGCTCGCTGCTGACCGCCGAGATGGCGCTGCAGCACGGCATTGCCTGCCACCTCGCTGGCGGCACCCACCACGCCCATTACGACCACCCCGCCGGCTTCTGCATTTTCAACGACCTGGCCGTGATCAGCCGCTACCTGCTGGAGGCTGGCCGGGTACACCGGGTGCTGATCTTCGACTGCGATGTGCACCAAGGCGACGGCACGGCACGCATTCTGCACGACACACCCGAGGCCATCACCGTGTCGCTGCATTGCGAACAAAACTTCCCGGCACGCAAGGCACAAAGCGATTGGGACATCCCCCTGCCACGCGGCATGGGCGACGCGGCCTACCTGGAGGTGGTGGACGACGCCCTCAACTACCTGCTGCCCCTCTACCAACCCGACCTGGTGCTGTATGACGCTGGCGTCGATGTGCACAAGGACGACGCGCTGGGTTACCTGCAACTGACCGACGCTGGCGTTGCTGCCCGTGACGAAGCAGTGCTGCGCCATTGCCTGGGCCGCGATATCCCGGTGGTGGGTGTGATCGGCGGCGGCTACAGCAAAGACCGCGAGGCCTTGGCCAGGCGCCACGGCATTCTTCACCACAGCGCTGCACGGGTCATCGGTTGTTCACAATGACTGTGGAACCGCTTGTGGATAACCTGCGGGAAAGGCGCTGTAGCCCTTTGCCGGCAAGGCCTGCAGAACACTGATTAATTTTTGACCAGTGCTTCCATGGGCAGCGCTGCGCTAGAATGCGCCTCTTTTCCACAGCCTGCTGCCCACCATGCCCGAACTCAACCCCGCCCCCTCTCCCCTCGCTGTCGTCATCGGTGGCGGCCCTGCCGGCCTGATGGCCGCAGAAGCACTGGCCCACGCGGGCCTGGCGGTCGAGGTGTTCGATGCCATGCCGTCCGTGGGCCGCAAGTTCCTGCTGGCGGGTGTTGGCGGCATGAACATCACCCACTCCGAGCCCTACCCGGCCTTCGTTTCACGCTATGCCGGACGTCAGGGCGAAATCGATGCGCTGCTGCGCGACTTCGATGCCGACGCCTTGCGCCAGTGGATTCACGGTTTGGGCATCGAGACCTTCGTCGGCACCTCGGGCCGGGTATTCCCCACCGACATGAAAGCCGCGCCATTGCTGCGCGCCTGGCTCAAGCGCCTGCGCGACGCCGGGGTAGTTATCCACACCCGCCACCGCTGGCTGGGCTGGAACGCCGATGGCGCCTTGCGGATTGCTTATCCACAGGGCGAGCGTGCGGTGAAAGCTGCGGTCGTGGTGCTGGCGCTGGGCGGTGGTAGCTGGGCGCGATTGGGCTCCGACGGCAGCTGGCAACCGCTGCTGGCCGAACGAGCTGTGGATATCTCACCTTTGCAGCCAAGCAACTGCGGTTTTGAAGTTGAGGGCTGGAGCGCACTGCTCAAGGACAAGTTCGCGGGCACACCGCTGAAGAACATCGCCCTCAGCGTTCCGGGCAGCGCACCGCGCAAGGGCGAGTTCGTCCTCACCGCACAAGGGGTGGAAGGCAGCCTGGTGTATGCCTGGTCGGCGCCGGTGCGCGAAGCCATCAACCGCAGTGGCCGAGGGGTGCTGTTGCTCGACCTGCTACCGGACAAGCCTGTGGACAAGATTGCCCAGGCACTGGCCAAACCACGCGGCTCGCGCTCCATGGCCAAACACTTGCACAGCCAGTTGGGCATTGATGGAGTGAAGGCTGCGCTGCTGCGCGAGCTGACCGATCAGGCGACCTTTGCCGACCCGCAGGCGCTGGCCCGGGCGATCAAGGCATTGCCGATCACGCTGGTGCGTACACGGCCGCTGGATGAAGCGATCAGCAGTGCGGGCGGGGTGCGCTTCGAGGGGCTGGATAAGGGGTTGATGGTCAAGGGCATGCCGGGGGTGTTCTGTGCCGGCGAGATGCTGGACTGGGAGGCGCCGACCGGGGGGTATTTGCTGACGGCGTGCTTTGCCAGCGGGCTGCGTGCAGGGCGGGCAGCGGCGGATTGGGTTACGCGGATTTCCTGAAAGATTGTCGGGGCCGCATAGCGGCCCCAAAAATCTCAAGGCTTACGCTTACGCGGCCCACCATTGAAGCTCGGCACCTTGCGCACTGCCTTCACCGCCGGCTCCGCATTACCCGCTTCAGTGCTGTCCATCCAGCGCCCCAGCCCACGCTTGGCGCTGTTCTCTTTCGGCTTCTTGGGCTTCTTCGGCTTCTTGATCACCTGGCCCGTGGCATCGGTCATCGGCACCCGGTGATCGGGGATGAAGTCCGGTTCTTCATGGCGCGGCAGCGTCTGGCGAGTCAGCACTTCGATGGCCGCCAGCAGTTGCACTTCATCCGCACACACCAGCGAAATCGCCTCGCCCTTGTTGCCGGCTCGCCCGGTACGGCCGATGCGGTGCACGTAGTCCTCGGCCACGATCGGCAGGTCCAGGTTGACCACCAGCGGCAGGTCATCGATATCCAGACCACGGGCCGCCACGTCGGTTGCCACCAGCACCTGAATCTCGCGGGCCTTGAAGCTGTCCAGCGCGCGCTGGCGGGTGGCTTGCGGCCGGTCACCGTGGATACCATCGGCATTCACACCCTCGGCCAGCAAGCGCTCTACCAGCTGGTCAACGCCGTTGCGGGTTTTGGCGAACACCAGCACCTGCTTCCAGCGCTGTTTGCGCAGCAGGTGGCAGAACAGGTCGACCTTGCGTTTTTTATCCACAGGCACCAGCCACTGCTTGACGCTGGCGGCCGTGGCATTGCGCGGGCTCACTTCGATGCTGAGCGGGTCATTCAGCGCCAGCCCCGCCAGCATGCGGATCTGGTCGGAAAAGGTGGCGGAAAACAGCAACGTCTGGCGCTTGCGTGGCAGCGCGGCGTACACCGATTGCAGTTCTTCGGCAAAACCCAGGTCGAGCATGCGGTCGGCCTCGTCCAGTACCAGCGTTTGTACTTGGTTGAACTTCACCGCGTTCTGCCGGAACAGGTCGAGCAAGCGGCCCGGGGTGGCCACCAGCAGGTCCACGCCACGGCGCAGGCGCATCATCTGCGGGTTGATGCTGACCCCGCCGTACACGGCGTAAGTGCTCAGCGGCAGGTTCTCGGCGTATTCGCGCACGTTGTTATGCACCTGCTCGGCCAACTCGCGGGTGGGCACCAGCACGAGCGCACGGATCGAGTTGCTGGCCACTTTCTCACCCTCCAGGGCCAGGCGCTGCAGCACAGGCAAGGCAAAGCCCGCAGTCTTGCCGGTGCCGGTCTGGGCGGCGGCCATCAGGTCGCGGCCAGCCAGCACGGCAGGGATGGCCTTGGCCTGCACCGGGGTCGGGGTGGTGTAGTCCAGTTGCTGCAGCGTGCGCAGCAGCGGTTCGATCAGGCCGAGTTTGGCGAAATTCATGGCAATACCGTCAGGGGGTTCAGCGAAGGCGGCAAGTTTACCGCATCGCCCCTGCCTACTTGCAGATTTCGCCTTTCAACGGCTGAGGGGGCTGGGGCGCCTTGCGCCACTGTGGCAGGCCGATCAGCACCACCGCACCGATGATCACTGCCATGGCCACGCACTCTTCGGCACCAATCTGTTCACCGGCAAAGACAATGCCCAGCAGCACCGCCACTGCCGGGTTGACGTAGGCATAGCTGGTGGCGGCAGCCGGGCGCACATGCTTGAGCAGGTACATGTAGGCACTGAACGCCAGGATCGAGCCGAAGAACACCAGGTAGGCCAACGCCCCCCAACCGGCTGCGGTCGGCATCTGCGTCATGCGCTCACCCGACACCACGCTGCCCAGCAACAGCACCGCACCGCCCACCAGCATTTCCGCAGCACTGGCCATCGGCCCTTGGGGCAACGGCAAGGTCTTGCTCCACACCGAGCCGAATGCCCACGACGCCGCGGCAAAAATGATCAGTGCCGCACCAATCGGGCTTGCCTGCAAGTTGGAGCCCAGGTTCAGCAGGCCGATACCCACCAGCCCCAGGGCAATGCCTGCCCACTCCAGCTTCGAGTTGCGGTGCCCGAACAGCAGGCCAAACAGCAAGGTGAACAAAGGTACTGTCGCCACCGCCAGTGCCGCCACGCCCGATGCCACGCCGGCATGCTCGGCCACCGTCACGCCGCCGTTGCCACAACTGAGCAGCAGAAAACCGATCGCCCCTGCCGCTCGCCACTGCGGCCAGGTAGGCGCCGGCACACCGCGCCAGCGCAAGAACCCGTACAGCAGGCCACCGGCAATCAGAAAGCGCACCCCGGCCATGAGCATCGGTGGCCAGCTCTCCACACCAATTCGAATGAACAGGTAGGTAGACCCCCAGACCAGGTACAAGGCCAGGAAAGCACCAATGAGCAACAACGGGAAACGACGGGCGGCAGGCATGGGAAAACTCGAAATCCGTTTACGGGTGAGTCAGTTTAACGGCCAGCCTGCATGGAGTTACGTTACAGAATGTGTGCAAATGAGCGGCACACTTCTGGTGCGTTCGGCTTGGGGTATGGGGCGCCTCGCCAAT
>NZ_BCBJ01000047.1:0-22935 GCF_001320605.1 Pseudomonas sp. NBRC 111133
AGTTTTCACCGGTATCTGGCGAGGGTTTCGCGGATCTTCGCAGCGGGCACTTTCTGCAAGCGGCACAGGAAGTCGTGTGAAAGTTGCTGGATACCATGGGCCTGACGCAGTTCACCGGCCAGGTGTTGCAACAGGTTGGCCGCCATCTCGGCATCGGCCATGGCCCGGTGCGCGGTACCGGTGTCCGGCAACCCGGCCCAGCGGGTCAGGGTGCCCAGCTTGTGGTTCGGCGCCATTGGCAGCAGGCGCCGCGACAACAGCAGGGAGCAGGCGAACGACTGGCGGCGGCTACGGCCGATGCGGCTCAGTTCGTAGTCCCAGAACTTCTGGTCGAACGCCGCGTTGTGTGCCAGCAACGGGGTATCGCCGACAAACTCGGCCACTTCGTTCATCACCCTGTCCACCGGCGGCGCGCTGCGCAGCATGGCGGTGGTGATGCCAGTCAACCCGGCAACGAAAGCTGGTACCGGTACACCGGCGTTCATCAGGCTCTGGTAGCGCTCGACGATGCGCCCGTCCTCCAGCATCACCACAGCCACTTCAGTGGCGCGGCAGCCTGCGCTGGGGGTGATGCCGGTAGTTTCAAAGTCGATGACAGCAATACGTTCCATTAAAGGGCCTCAATGTTTGAGCAACAGCTTACCTTCAATGGGCACGTAACGGGTGGCCGCGCGGATCAATGACAAGGCGGTAAGCCCAGGCACGCCATACACCACGGCCTCGGTACCGTGGCGCTGGATCACCCGCTCCAGCAGCAGGTCGAAATCACCATCGCCGGAGGCCAGCACCACCTGGTCGACCCGGCTGGCTGCATCGATCACATCCAGGGTGATACCCACATCCCAGTCACCCTTGGCCGAGCCATCGCTGCGCTGAATGAAGGGTTTGAGGCGCACATCGAAACCGAGGTTGCGCAAGATCTGCTGGAACTGCTGTTGCTTGCTGTCGCCACGGTCGATGGCATAGGCCACGGCTTCGACGATCTGGCCTTCACGGCTGACGTCGGCCCATAACGCGGTGTAGTTGAAATGGCAGCCGTGAGCCTGGCGCACCGTGTAGTAGAGGTTCTGCACATCGGCGAACAGCGCGATCTTTTTCACCTTGAACCTCATGGTCGGCCTGGAATACAGAGGGCTGCAAAGCAGCCCCCATAAATGCCAGCAGTATGCCAGACCTGTCAGACGTACGAATCGTCGTCCGAGAAGAACCCGCCATCATCGCTGCCGTAATCGGTGTCGGCATAACCGCCCTGGTCATTCCCCCAACCCCCGTTGTCAGCCACGTGCTGCTGCCCGCCCTGGTCGTTCCAGCCGCCGCTGTCACTGGCCGGTGTCGGCTCTTCCTTGATCACCTCGACCACCTCTTCCGGCTGCGAGTTGTGGTTGAACAGGCTGCTGATACCCTGCGCCAGCAACACGCCACCGGCCACACCGGCCGCCGTTTGCATGGCGCCGCCAAGGAAGCTGCTGGCACCACTGCGCGCCGGTGCCGCACCAAAGCCAGGCTGCTGCGCTTGAGGCTGGGAAAAGCCCGGCGCCGAAGGCTCACGCCAGCCACCGCCGGATGCTACGGGGGGCGCCGAAGGGCGTTGTTGAGGCTGCGCGACAGGAGCCGCATTGCGCCCACCCGAGCCAAAGATGCTGGACAGGAAGCCACCACCGCCAGTGCTCTGTGCACTGCTGCTGGCCTGTGCAGCCTCAGCCTGGGCACGGGCCTGCTTCAGTTCGGCTTCCAGCTGCTTGTTCTGCTCGTCGAGGCGCTTGATTGCCGCCTCCTGCACCAGGATGGCCTGGGCCATGTAGTACGGCGCCGCCGGCTGCTGGCGCAGGTGTTGCTCGATGCACGCCTGGGCCTGCGCGTCACGCGGCTGGCTTGGGTCTTCAGCTTGCTTGATGCGGCCGAACAGGCCGTCGATCAGGGATTGTTCTTCAGTGTTCATGGGCGACCTCGTGGGGTAGCGGGACATCGGACAGCGTCAAAGATGGGGCGTACGGCCACAGGATTCAATCACTGTCGCGGTGAAACTTTTTTCAGCAAGTGACAGCCGCACGCCCGCTTTGGGCTAAAGTTACGCCCCTGTTTTATTGCCATGCGATGTTGACTGATGAATCCGCTGAGCGTTCTGCGCGACTCCCTGTACTTCTTCCGCCGCCACCTGCCGAACATCCTCCAGCTGTGCCTGCCGCTGGTGGTACTGGAAGCCCTGCTCACCCAGCTGCTGTACCGGCAGATGGGCGACCAGGCATCACCGGCCTACGGCATGCTGGTGAGCCTGCTGTTCTACCCGCTGTACAGCGCCGCATTGATCCTTTACCTGCACACCCGCAGCAATGGTCAGGACATCGGCAAGCGCGACCTGTTCGCCCGCGCCTTGCAGCTGTGGCCCCAGTTGGCCTTGCTGATACTCATCAGCTCGCTGCTGATCATGGCCGGCCTTGCGCTGTTCATCTTCCCGGGCGTGTGGATCATGATCAACCTGGTGTTCGCCGAGTACCTGCTGGTACTGCGTGGCCGGCCCGTGGTGCAGGCGATGCGCGAAAGCGCCAGCATGACAACCGGCCACTTTATGCGCATCATGGTCTGCGTGGTGGCGGTGCTTGCACCGATCTGGCTGATCGACGGGCTGCTGCTGATGGCCTTCCCCGAGCCATCACCCGGCATGGAGCTGGCCATGGATAGCCTCAGCGGCTTCCTGCAGCTGTTCAGCACTGTGGTGCTCTACCGCCTGTTCATGCTGCTGGAGGGGGAAGCCGGGGCGTGATGCCCCGGCCCAGCCTGATCAGGTACCCCGCGGCTTGGCCCGCGCCGTGGCTTCGGCCACCAGCGGGTCGTCCGGCCAATAGTGTTTCGGATAGCGCCCCTTCAAATCCTTTTTAACCTCGGCATAGGTCGTACGCCAGAAGTTGGCCAGGTCTTGGGTTACCTGCACCGGCCGACGCGCCGGTGACAACAGGTGAAGCTTGACCTGTTGCCGGCCATTGGCGATGCGCGGGGTGTCGGCAAGGCCGAACAACTCTTGCAGGCGCACAGCGAGAATCGGCGGGTATTCGCTGTAGTCCAGGCGGATATTCGAGCCCGATGGCACCGCCAGGTGAGCTGGGGCCTGTTCTTCCAGACGTTGCGGCAATGGCCAGGGCAACAGGTTGCGCAGTAGCGACGGCAAGTCCAGCGCGGCAAAGTGACTGAGGCGCGATACCTTGCCCAGATAGGGCTGCAACCAGTCTTCCAGGCTGGCGAGCAATGCTTCGTCACCCAGGTCAGGCCATTCGCTTTGCCCGTCCTTGTCCAGGTCCAGCTGGCGTAGCAGTGCCACCCGCGCCTGCCACTGGCGCAGCTCCGGAGTCCAGGTCAGCAGGTTCAGGCCTTTGCGCCGTACCAGGCCAAGCAGTGCCTTGGCGCGCGCTTCGTCACTCAAGCCAGTCAACGGCTCTCGGCTAAGTATCAGCTCCCCGACTTTGGTCTGGCGCTCGGCACGCAGCACTTGCTCACGCTCATCCCAATCAAGCAGATCAACCCGCTCTACCTGTTCGGCCAGCACGTCATCAAGCAATGTCGGGTCGAATTCTGCCGCCAGGTAGATACGTTCTTCGCGCTGGCCTTGACGGCTGCCCAGATCGGCGATCACCAGCCATGGGCTTTTCATTAACGCATCGACCTCGCCGAACAAGGCTGCGCGGCCATTGGCCAGGCGATACTCGGCGCCCCCTTCACGGCGCTGCTGCGCCACCCGGTCGGGATAGGCCAGCGCCAGCAAGGCGCCAAGCCAACGCGGATGATCGGGGTCGGCAACGGCGGCCCCGGCCTTACCGCGCAACAGGCCACGGTATTGGCGTGCCAACTGTCGGGCGCGCTGCACGCCACCCTGGCCGCCACGGCTGGCCTTGCTCTCGCCGCTGACCAGGGCCAGCCGACTGTGCAGGTCGGCACCGCCGCCGCGCTGGATATCCCGCTCGCCAAGCAACGCTGCCACATCACAGGCCATGGTGGCCAAACCCAGGTACTGGCCACGCAGCAACAAATGGGCGATACGGGGGTGGGCCGGCAGTTCTGCCATGGCCTGGCCGTGGTCGCTGAGGTTGTCGCGGCTGCCCGGTTTGAATGCCCCCAGCCGCGCCAGCAGGTCCTGGGCCTGGGAAAACGCCGCATTGGGCGGTTGATCGAGCCAACTCAACTGGTCAGGTGCAACCCCCCAGCGCGCCAGTTGCAGGGCCAGCCCAGCTAGGTCGGCCTGGAGGATCTCGGCGCTACCATATGCCGCCAGCTGGTCATGCTGGGCCTCGGACCACAGGCGGTAACACACGCCCGGCTCCAGACGGCCGGCACGGCCGGCGCGCTGGGTGGCACTGGCACGGGAGATGCGCTGGGTGTCCAGACGGGTCATGCCACTGCCGGGGTCGAAGCGCGGCACCCGGGCCAGGCCGGCGTCGATCACCACACGCACACCGTCGATGGTCAGGCTGGTCTCGGCGATGTTAGTGGCCAGCACCACCTTGCGCAGGCCTTTAGGCGCCGGGTCGATGGCGGCGCGCTGGGCGTTGAGGTCGAGTTCGCCATGCAGCGGGCACAACAAAATCTCGGGGCGCTCGCCCAGTGCCTCCTGCAAGCTCTGGTGCACACGCCGGATTTCCGCCTGGCCCGGCAGAAACACCAGCAAACTGCCGGTTTGGTCGGCCAGCGCCTGCAGCACGCTGTCCACCACCCGTGGCTCGATGAACTCGCCCGGCTGGAAAGGCCGCCCCCAGCAGATATCCACTGGATGCATGCGGCCCTCACTGCTGACCACCGGGGCATCGTCTAGCAACCGCGACAGGCGCTCGCCTTCCAGGGTGGCGGACATCAGCAGAATCTTAAGCGGCGGGTCGTCACGCAGCAACTCGCGGCCATTCAGGCTCAACGCCAGGGCCAGATCGGCGTCCAGGCTGCGTTCATGAAATTCGTCAAAGATCAGCAAGCCCACGCCTTCCAGCGCCGGGTCTGCCTGTAAGCGACGGGTGAGGATACCTTCGGTTACCACTTCAATGCGGGTGTTCGGCCCAACCTTGCTGTCCAGGCGAATGCGGTAGCCCACGGTCTGGCCCACCTGCTCGCCCAGTTCGCTGGCCAGCCGCTCGGCGGCCGCACGCGCCGCCAGGCGCCGGGGCTCCAGCATGAGAATGGTTTGCCCGGCCAGCCACGGCTCGTTCAGCAACGCCAGCGGCACGCGGGTGGTCTTGCCGGCGCCGGGGGGGGCTTCGAGCACGGCTTCGTCACGTTTTCCCAAGGCTTGGCGCAAGGCGGGCAAGACGGCATCGATCGGTAATGAAATCATGGTGGTCCTCGAACAGTCTCGGGAGTATAACGGCGAACCCAGCCTGCTCTATCATGGTCTTAAGCTTCAGGCGCAGGCGCTTCGCTTGCCCTGCTGAATACCTTCTCGGAGATTTACATGCGCATCTCGACCCGCGTCATCGGTGGCGCCCTCATCGCCACACTGCTGACCCAACTGACGGCCTGCGGCACCATTTTCTATCCAGACCGGCGCGGCCAGATCGGCGGCAAGATCGACCCTGTGGTTGCCGCAATGGACGCCATTGGCATCCTGTTCTACGTGATCCCGGGCCTGATCGCCTTCGGCATCGACTTCGCCACGGGCGCCATCTACTACCCGGGTGGCCGCACCGCCCAGGTCGACCCGGCCAAGCTGCAAGAAGCCGTCAGCCCCGACGGCAAGGTCGACAACCTGAAGCTGCAGGCCATTCTTGAAAGCGAGCTGGGCCAACGCCTGCCGCTGAACGACACAAGGCTGATCCAGCACCGCGGCAGCGTCGAGCAACTGGCCAGCCTTGGCCTGGTGCCGGCAGCCTGAAACCCACACGGACATTGACCACGGATGATCACCCCGGCTGAACACCAGCGCCTGCTACGCCTGGCCACCCGCGCATCACTGACGGTGGCCAGCATCCTTGTACTGAGCAAGGCGCTGGCCTGGTGGCTGAGCGGCTCGGTTAGCCTGCTGGCCGGGCTGACCGACTCGGCACTGGATGCCGTTGCCTCGTTTCTCAACCTGCTGGCCGTCCATTACGCCCTGCGACCGGCCGACGACGACCACCGTTTTGGCCATGGCAAGGCCGAAGCGCTGGCAGGCATGGCGCAGGCGCTGTTCATCGCCGTCAGTGCAGTGCTGATCGGCGTGCAGGCAGCCGAACGCCTGCACACACCGCAACCCTTGGGCGGTACCGGTATCGGTATTGCCGTGATGCTGCTGTCACTGGCGCTGACCCTTGCCCTGCTGGCCTTGCAGCGCAAGGTCATTCGCCTGACCGGCTCCACCGCCGTGCGGGCCGACTCCCTGCACTACCGCTCGGACCTGCTGCTGAACGGCAGCATCCTGTTGGCCCTGTTGCTGGCGCGTTTTGGCTGGCCGCAACTGGATGCGCTGTTCGGCCTTGGCATAGCCTGCTACATCCTCTGGAGCGCGCTGCAGATTGCCCGCGAAAGTACGGCGATCCTGATGGACAAGGAACTGCCCGGCGATGTTGGTGAAGGCATGGCCGCCCTGGTACTGGCCATTCCCGGCGTGAAAGGCGTGCACGACTTGCGCACGCGGGTATCGGGCAACCAGTGGTTCGTGCAGTTGCACCTGGAGCTGCCGGGGCAGTTGCCGCTGCATGAGGCGCACGGGTTGTGCGTTGAGGCATCAAAGGTCATCCGCCAGCGTTATCCACAGGCGGATGTGATGGTGCATGCAGACCCGGTATAGCGATCAGTTGATGCTGTAGCCTCGCCCGCTGAAGCAAGCCCCCAGCGCCCGTCGGTAGTTGTCCAGCACATTGGCAGGTTGTGCATACGTCGCCGTCGCGGGGTCGAAGCCAGACTGGCTCACCGCCCAGCGATGGCACTGGTAGCGGTCCTGGTCCTGCTGTTGTTGCCCCTGCCCATACATCGGGTAAGCCACCACGTCATACCCGCCGTTTGACGGTGCTACCGGCATAGGCGCCGGTGCAGCAACGGGCGGGTTGACCACCACATACTCCTGGCTGTCCGCCAGGTACTGGTAATAGGTATCGGCCACCAGGAAGAACAGCGCCCCTCCCAGCCAGACCTCACGCGCATAGGAAGGCAGGTAACTGACCCGTACGCCGTAGGGCGGGGCCACTACGATGTAACTGCCACCGTGTGGGCGGTACCAGTAGCCACCGGAATAGAAGTAATCCGCGCCACGGTAGGGCACTTTCCAGTAACGGTCGGGGAAATGATCAATGGTGTGGCCCGGACGATACTGGGGCCCAGGCCCCCAGCCATTGCCATGGCCATCCGGGCGCCCCTGCCAGTCACCACCGGGCCGTGGGCCACCGGCTTGCCAGTGGTGATCGTCGCCATGGCGATGGGGAATGTCCTGGTAATAACCCTGGCGCGGCGGCTGGGTCTGGCGCACTTCATCGCGCGAGTTGAGCGGGCGGCCAGGCCAGCCCTCGCCTTGCACCTGCTGGCCGCGCTCGCCATGCCCCTCGCCCGGCCCTTCGGCCAGTGCCCCGAGGCTGATGCTCAAACCCAGCAAACCAACACCTGCCGACTGCCAGATGCGCGACTTCATGGTATTCCTCTCGGTAGAAAATACTGCAACCACAGCCAGTCTACCGCGCCCGTCACGCAGGCCAATTAAATTTCCAGACATGAAAAAAGGGAGGCCGCAGGGCCTCCCTTCAGGAATTGTCGTCCGTGCTCGGCACTTGTGGCGCCGGCTCACCTCACACCGTCTTCTGGAGGGTGTGTAGCCCGGGGGCCTGCAGATCCTGTTGGATGGCTGGCCGCGACCGCCCGCCTAGGGCGCGTCGCCGTGGACTGATGTCCGGGCAGTGATTCTGGTGATAAAGATACCGGACAGGTTGCGGCAGAGGATTGCGAAGATTGCTCGGATAAATAGCACTTGCGCAATTTTTCACCCTGGATTGATAATTCGCCGCAATACGAACAGAAAAGGCAAATGCCATGAGCAAACTTGACCGCTACGACCTGAGCATCCTCGCCGAATTGCAGCGCGATGCGCGCATTTCCAACCAGGAGCTGGCCGAACGCATCGGCCTGTCGCCTTCGCCATGCTCGCGTCGGGTCAAGCAATTGGAGGACGACGGCTATATCTCCCGCCAGGTAGCCCTGCTCGACCGCAAAAAGCTGGGCCTGAGCCTGACCGCGTACGTGCTGATCGGCATGGACCGTCACACCCCGGAGCGCTTCGAGACCTTCGAGGCAGCCATCCGCAACCTGCCACAAGTGCTCGAATGCAGCCTGGTCACCGGCATGGTTGCCGACTATCAGCTTAAGGTGGTGGTACCCGACATGGACCACTACCAGAAACTGCTTCTAGGCAGCCTGACACGTATCGAAGGCGTTACCAGCGTGCGTTCGAGTTTCGTGCTCAACCAGGTGCTGGCCAGTACCGAGATGCCATTGACCCACCTGCGTTAATTGCCATGGCAGCCGGCGTATAATCGGCTGCTCAGACTGCCTGGAGAACACCGATGGATCCCGCCGTATTCGAAGAATGGATGATGATCATCCTGGTCACCGTGCTGATCGGTTTCATGGGTTTCATCGTCTGGGACCTGGCGAAAAAGTCCAAGGCCGGCAAGTTCGGTACGTTGATCCTGTTCTTCGTGCTGGGGCTGGGGGTGTTGGCCTTTATCATCAAAAGCGTGGTGGTGGGGTTTCTCGAAGGCGTGTAGAAACTTCAGGGCCATTCGCGGGCACGCCCGCGAATAGGCCCTTGAACCAAACTAAAGCTTGGCGGGGACTTCGCGCCAGCAGCCCTGCTCCAGCCCATCCAGCGCCCAATCCCCGATCCGCACCCGCACCAGGCGCAAGGTCGGCAGCCCCACCGCCGCCGTCATCCGCCGCACCTGGCGGTTACGCCCTTCGCGGATCACCAGCTCCAGCCAGCTGGTCGGCACGCTCTTGCGAAACCGTACCGGCGGGTTGCGCGGCCACAGCTCGGGTTCGTCCAGCCGCCGTGCCTCGGCGGGCAAGGTAGGCCCATCGTTCAACTCCACACCATCACGCAAGCGCTGCAACTGCTCGTCGCTCGGTTCACCCTCCACCTGCACCCAGTACGTTTTGGCCAGCTTGTGCTTGGGGTCGGCAATGCGCGCCTGCAGCCCGCCATCGTTGGTGAGCAACAGCAAGCCTTCACTGTCGCGGTCCAGCCGCCCTGCCGGGTACACGCCCGGGATGTCGATGAAGTCCTTGAGCGTCGCCCGCCCGTCGCCGTCGCTGAACTGGGTCAGCACGTCGAACGGTTTGTTGAACAGGATCAGACGCGGCTCGGCGGGTGGCGCCTTGGGCTGGCGACGTGGGCCGGTGGCAGGCCGCGCCTGGGGACGGCGCGGCTTGTTACGGGGTGGCAGTGACATGGATCCTCAGCGGAACGGCGGCTCATCGAAGCTGCGCAGTTTACGCGAGTGCAGCGAGTTGAGCTCGGTGCGCAGCAAGTCGAGCGCGGCGATGCCGATCTTCAGGTGCTGGCTGACCGCCCGGTTGTAAAAGGCGTTGGCCGAACCCGGTAGCTTGATCTCGCTGTGCAGCGGCTTGTCAGACACACACAGCAGGGTGCCGTAAGGCACGCGCAAACGATAACCCTGGGCGGCGATGGTACCGCTTTCCATGTCCACGGCTACGGCACGCGACAGGTTGATGAGCGGGCGTTCCTGAGCCCAGCGCAACTCCCAGTTGCGGTCGTCGTAGGTCAGCACGGTGCCGGTGCGCAGGCGCTTCTTCAACTGCTCGCCACGCTCGCCGGTGACCTGGGCTGCGGCTTCCTGCAAAGCCAGTTGCACTTCGGCCAGGGCCGGGATCGGGATGTTCGGCGGTACCACCCGGTCGAGAATGCCGTCACGGCGCATGTAGGCGTGCGCCAGCACATAGTCGCCGATGGTTTGCGACTGCCGCAGGCCGCCGCAGTGGCCGATCATCAGCCAGCAGTGTGGGCGCAGCACGGCCAGGTGGTCGGTGATGTTCTTGGCGTTGGACGGGCCGACACCGATGTTGACCAGGGTGATGCCGTCGCCATCGGCGGCAATCAGGTGGTAGGCCGGCATCTGGTAGCGGTGCCAGATCACGCTGGCCACCAGCGCCTGGGTTTCACCGTGGTCCATGCCCTTTTCGATCACCACATTGCCCGGTAGCACCATGCGCACGAAACGCGGGTCGTCACGCAGCTGCTCCAGGCCATGGCTGATGAACTGGTCGACATAGCGGTGGTAGTTGGTCAACAGGATCCATGGCTGCACATGGCGCCAGTCGCTGCCGGTGTAGTGCACCAGGCGGCGCAGCGAGAAGTCGACGCGGGCGGCATCGAACAGCGCCAGCGGGAAAATTTCGGCACGGTCCCAATCGTACAGGCCATCGGCGATGTTGTCGGTGGCGGCTGAAAGGTCGGTGCTGGGGAACACACGCGCCAGTTGCGCGGCGGTAATACCGCTACCGGCCAGCTCGTCGCCCTGGTCGACCACGTAGGGGTAAGGGATGTTCTGCTCGCTGACGCCGACCTCTACCGTGACGGTGTAGTCGTGCATCAATGGGCGCAGTTGCTCCAGCAGGTAGCTACGGAACGCGGCTGGCTGGGTGACGGTAACGCTGTAGGTGCCGGCCACCTGGACCTTGGCGTAGGCCCGCGTGGTGGCGGCCACTTCGCCGTGGCTGTGGTAGGTCAGGCGCAGTGCCGGGTAGCGGAACAGGTCGCGCTCATCGGCGCCTGGCTCGGTACGGTCCTTCAGGTAACGCTTGAGGGCCTGGCTCAGGGCGCCGGTGGCCTGTTCATGCAAGGCCGCCAGACGGTCGACGGCCTGTTCGGGTGTATCAACGACTACAAAAGCGTGGCTCACACTGTGCTTCCTGTCTGGACATGCATGTGAACCATCTTGCCTGCCTTCTTGGGTAAATACATCCCCATTGATCGGTGTTGGCTTCTTCGCGGGCACGCCCACTCCCACACGATATTCGCAACCCTGAGATCAGCGCGGTTTCTGTGGGAGCGGGCGCGCCCGCTAAGAGGCCAACTCAGCCCTCCCAGACGGGTGTTGCTCTTGCCACCAAAGCCTCAACATCCACACCCCGCGGCAATGCCCCATACACCCGGCCACCAGCTGTCAGCCGGCTACCGATAAAGGCATCACTCACCACCGCGTTCCCCGCCTCCAGCAACAGCTTGGCCTGCAACGCCAGGGCAATGTCCTCCGTCAACTGCCGCGCCCGGTACTGCATGTCGCCCGTGTCGGCAAACGCCCCCTTGAGGTTACCGATGTGCGCTGCCAACCGGGGGTCACCCTGCCCATCGCCCAGTTCGGCAAACAACGCGTCCAGCACGCCCGGCTCCTTGGACAAGGCCCGCAGCACATCCAGACATTGCACATTGCCCGAGCCTTCCCAGGTCGAGTTGACCGGTGCTTCGCGGTACAGCCGAGGCAGGATGCTGTCCTCCACATAACCCGCACCGCCCAAGCATTCGGCTGCCTCGTTGATCATGGCCGGCGCTCGCTTGCAGATCCAGTATTTGCCCACGGCCGTGACCAGCCGGGCGAAATGCGCCTGCTGCGGGTCGTCGGGCTGTTCCAGCGCCTGCCCCATGCGCAGGCTCAGGGCCAGCGCGGCCTCGCTTTCCAGGGCCAGGTCGGCCAGCACGTTCTGCATCAGCGGTTGTTCGTTCAACACCCGGCCACCGACCTTGCGGTGCGCGCAGTGGTGAGCCGCCTGAGTCAGCGCCTGGCGCATCAAGGCGCTGGAGCCGACCATGCAGTCGAAGCGGGTCATGGCCACCATCTCGATGATGGTCGGCACGCCCCGCCCTTCCTCGCCAATCATCCACGCCAGCGCCCCCCGGAACTCTACTTCGCTGGAGGCATTGGAGCTGTTGCCGAGCTTGTTCTTCAGCCGCTGGATGTAGAACTGATTGCGGTTGTCGTCCGGGCGATGGCGCGGCAGCAGGAAGCAGCTCAGGCCTTTTTCAGTCTGGGCCAGGGTCAGGAAGGCATCACACATGGGCGCCGAGCAGAACCACTTGTGCCCCACCAGCTCGTAGGCCTGGCCCGGGCCGGGTGCCCCCACCGGATAGGCCCGCGTGGTATTGGCGCGCACATCGGTGCCGCCCTGCTTCTCGGTCATGGCCATGCCCAGGGTAACCCCCGCCTTGTGCCGGTCACCGATGTTGCGCGGGTCATATTCGCAGGCCAGGATTTTCGGCAGCCAGTATTCGGCCAGCTCGGGCTGCAGGCGCAGCGCCGGCACGGCGGCGAAGGTCATGGTCAGCGGGCAGCCGGTCCCGGCCTCGGCCTGGCTGTGCAGGTAGGTCATGGAAGCCCGCGCCACATGGGCACCAGCGCGGGGCTCGGCCCAGGGCAAAGAAGGCAGGCCGTGTTCGACGGCCGTTCGCATCAGTTCGTGGTAGGCGGGGTGGAACTCGACCAGGTCGATGCGATGACCGTAGCGGTCGTGGCTGATGAATTCCGGTTTGTGTGCGTTGGCCAGGAAACCGGCCTGCATCAGCGGGCCGCCAGCCAGGGCACCGTAGGCGTCGATCCGCGACTCGGCCCAGCCTGCACCGAAACGCCGGGACCATTCCTGCAGCGGCAGGTCGAGGCGGTAGAGGTTGGCGCCGTCGAGGGGCGGAGGCTGGTTGGTGACTTCGTGGGTTTCAGCGTACTGGTGCAGGTTCATCGGGGGCTCCTGGATCCGGGTAGGCGTGAAGCCCCCAGTGAAGCACCCCGTGCTGTTCCGTCAAAGTGACATTAATGACTAAACGTGTGGTGGGGTGCCCAAGAGGCCATCGGGGTTACAGCGAACGCCGCGCCTGCAGAATGCTCGGGCTCATCTGCACCTGCGAAATCGCCATGTTCAAGCTCAACTCGAACCGGCTCCCCAACCCGCTCGTCGACTCATGCGCCAACCGCGCCCCCAGCAACTCCCCCATCTGCCGGCAGATCGACAAGCCAATCCCCAACCCGCCATAGCGCCGGGTCATCGACCCATCCACCTGGAAGAACCGCTGGTACAGGGTCGATTGCTCAAGGTCATCAAAACCAATCCCGCTGTCACTGACCGTAAAGGTCAACGCCAGATCCCCCGGCCCTACCCGGCGCCCGCGCACCTGGATCATCACCCCGCCCTGGTGGGTGAACTTCAACCCGTTCTCCACCAGGCAGCCAAGGCAGCGGGCCAATTTCTCTCCATCGCCCTCCAGCGCATCCGGCAGGTCAGCCGGGATATCCAGGCTCAGGTACAAGCCTTTGCCCAAGGCCTGCCCGGCATAACCGGCGCGCAACCCCTGCAACAGTGTGCGCAGGCTGAACGGCGCCGGCTGCGCACGCAGGCGGCCGGCCTGCAATTCAGACAAGGTGAGAATGGCATCGACCATGTCCATCATCCCCTGCGCAGACCCCACCGCCGTGCGGTGATACTGGGCCATCTCGGCCTCCATCGGCAGGGTGTGCATCAGTTCCAGCGAGCCGATCACGCCATTCATCGGGGTGCGCAGTTCGTGGGTCACGCTGGCCAGAAACTCATCCTTCAACCGGTTGCTCCTGGCCAGTTGCAGGTTCAACTGCTCCAGGGTGCGTCCTGTTTCGCGCAAGGTTTGCGCCTGCTGCTCGCGCAGGCTGTTGATGCGGTCGGCCAGCGCCAGCGACAGCAGTGCCACCTCCAGCGCCGAACCCAGCTGGCTGGCATACATGGTGATGAACACGTTCGGCAGGTACCCCAGCACCATCAGCGTGTTGACCAGCCCGCCGAGCAGGAAGGCCGTCCAGGCGATGATGAACCAGCGCGCCACGCGCAAGCCCCGCCACCAGGCGTACAGCGCCGCACTGAAGATGCTCACAGTAAACAGCAAGGCCAGCAGCGTGGCCATGCGCAGGGCAATACCGTAGGGCGCGCTCACCGCCATCACCATGACCAGCGCACCGCCCAGCATCAGTAACTGCAGCAACCGGTCGCAACCACGGCTGATGTTGTCCAGTTGCAGGAAATGCCGGGCAAACTGGCAACCGAACAGGCCTGCCGCACCGATGAACAGCGGTGTCGAGGCATTCGCCCACCAGGGGCTGTCCGGCCAGAAATAAGCGACACCCGCACCGTTCACCGACACCTGATAGAAACCGAACGAGGCGATGTAAAGGATGTAATAGAGGTAGCTGACGTCACGCACACTGAGGTAGATGAACAGGTTGTACACCAGCATCACCAACAACACGCCGTAGATCATCCCCAGCACATACAGGCGCGTGGGCTGCTCTTCCATATAGGCTTCAGGGGACCACAGCGCCAGCGGTGCCTGCACCGAGCCCTGGCTGTGCAGGCGCAGGTAGGCGGTGGTCACCTCGCCTGGCGGCAACTGCAGTTCGAACAGGTAGTTGTTCTGTCGGATCTGCCGGCTGTCGTACGGCAAGGCATCGCCGGTGCGCTGCGCCAGGCGGTAGCCGCCACCGCTATCAGGCAAATACAGCTCCAGGTGGTCCAGCGGCGGGTAAGCGAGCTCCAGTAGCCACTGCCGAGGGGCAGCGCCGGGCGCGGCAACCGGGCGCAGCTCGACCTTGAGCCAGAACACCGAGGTGGAGTAACCGGCATTCAGCACGTCTTTATCGTGGGGGCGGAAATGTTTGGCGAACCCGGGGGCACTGACCTGGGCGATGCTGGCACTGCCATCAAGGTCTTCATACACCTGCATGGCCTTGCCCAATGGAAGGTGCTGCGTAGCGCTGTCGAAATCGACCGCTCCAGCCAGCACGGGCAGCAAGCCCAGAAGCACAATCAGCAAATAGCGCATACAGCCCCAGCATGGTCTGTCCGGTCGCGTCGCGTTTGCCTCCCATCCGTTTGAGACGACGTGATCCTGCAGAACCCGTTTGTCGAGTTATCCGAGCACTCTAGCATAGCTTCGCAACCTGGCAATCGGCCATATCAAAAATCAAGAAAAAGGCTCTAAATCAATACTTTCAGAAGAATTCAACAAATAATTCTGACCGATTGATCAACAAAACTCGTTTGTCGGACGATCCGCCCAAACAGGTTTGGTGGTAAGCTCGCCGACCATGAATACCTACAGCTCCCGCCCCGTTGTCCTCTGTCTCTCCGGCCACGACCCAAGTGGCGGCGCCGGCTTGCAGGCAGATATCGAAGCCCTGATCTCCCAAGGCTGTCACGCCGCGCCCGCCGTGACCGCCCTGACTGTGCAGGATACCGTCAACGTTTCCGACTTCCGCGTGCTCGACCGCGAGTGGGTACTGGCCCAGGCCAATGCCGTGCTGGCCGACTCCACGGTGGCCGCCGTCAAGCTGGGCATGCTCGGCTCGATCGAGATGGTCGACACCGTGGCCGAGCTGCTGGCTGCCCATCCGCACCTGCCGCTGGTGTGCGACCCGGTGCTGCGTGCCGGTGGTGGTGGCCGCCTGGGCAAGGACGAAGTGGGCTACGCCCTGCGCGAACGCCTGCTGCCACTGGCGACCATCGCCACGCCGAACCTGCCTGAGGCGCGCATCCTCGCCGAACTGCCCGAAGGCACCGCCGACGCGTGTGCCGAGAAACTCTTGCCGTTCTGTAGACACCTGCTGATTACCGGCGGTCACGGCGACGAAGACGAAATCCACAACCGCCTGTACACCCAGGACGGCAAGCACCACACCTGGACCTGCCAGCGCCTGCCGGGCAGCTATCACGGCTCAGGCTGCACCCTGGCCAGCGCCCTGGCCGGCCGCCTGGCCCTTGGCGAGCAACTGGAAAGCGCCGTACGCAGCGCACTGGACTACACCTGGCGCACCCTGCGTGACGCCGAACAGCTGGGCAAAGGCCAGTACGTGCCGCGTCGCCTGCCCCTGGACTTCTGCTCCTGATACGAGGCCTTTCATGAAGCTACGCGGTCTGTACGCCATCACCGACAGCCAGCTGCTCGCCGGCCGTTTCCTGTCCCATGTCGAGGCGGCACTGGAAGGCGGCGTGTGCCTGCTGCAGTACCGCGACAAAAGCGACGACGCCGCGCGCCGCCTGCGCGAAGCCGAAGGGCTGATGAAGCTCTGCGAGCGCTACGGCACGCAACTGCTCATCAACGACGACGCCGAACTGGCCGCACGCCTGGGCGTCGGCGTGCACCTGGGCCAGACCGATGGCCCGCTGACCCCGGCCCGTGCCCTGCTCGGCCGCCAGGCGATCATCGGCTCCACCTGCCATGCCAGCCTCGACCTGGCCGCCCAGGCCGCCAGCGAAGGGGCCAGCTACGTGGCCTTTGGCCGCTTCTTCAATTCCGTCACCAAGCCGGGTGCGCCCGCTGCCAACGTCCAACTGCTGGAGCAGGCACGCGCCCAGGTGAAACTGCCGATCGCGGTGATCGGCGGCATCACCCTCGACAACGCCGCCCCGCTGGTCGCCCACGGCGCCGACCTGCTGGCGGTGATCCACGGCCTGTTCGGTGCCGACAGCGCGCAGGAAGTTACCCGCCGCGCCCGCGCCTTCAATGCCTTGTTCGCATCCTGATTTCGAGAGAACCTTTCATGTCCCGTTCCGAAGACCTGTTCGCCAAAGCCCAGAAGCACATCCCCGGTGGCGTCAACTCGCCAGTGCGCGCGTTCAAAAGCGTGGGCGGCACGCCGCTGTTCTTCAAGCATGCCGAAGGCGCCTACGTCGTTGACGAGGACGACAAGCGCTACGTCGATTATGTCGGTTCCTGGGGCCCGATGATCCTCGGCCACGGCCACCTGGACGTGCTGGAGTCGGTACGCAAGCAGCTGGAGCACGGCCTGTCCTATGGCGCACCGACCGCCATGGAAACCGACATGGCCGACCTGGTCTGCTCGCTGGTACCGTCCATGGAAATGGTGCGCATGGTCAGCTCGGGCACCGAGGCCACCATGAGCGCCATCCGCCTGGCCCGTGGCTACACCGGCCGTGATGCAATCATCAAGTTTGAAGGCTGCTACCACGGCCACTCCGACAGCCTGCTGGTAAAAGCCGGTTCCGGCCTGCTGACCCAGGGCGTGCCAAGCTCGGCGGGCGTACCGGCCGACTTCGCCAAGCACACCCTGACGCTGCCGTTCAACGACATCGCCGCCGTCGAGAAGACCCTGGCCGACGTCGGCCAGACCGTGGCCTGCATCATCGTCGAGCCGGTGGCAGGCAACATGAACTGCGTACCGCCGGCGCCCGGCTTCCTTGAAGGCCTGCGCGAGCAGTGCGACAAACACGGCGTGGTGCTGATCTTCGACGAAGTGATGACCGGCTTCCGCGTTTCCCTGGGCGGCGCCCAGGGCCACTACGGCATCAAGCCGGACCTGTCCACCTTCGGCAAGATCGTCGGTGGCGGCATGCCGGTCGGCTGCTTCGGCGGCAAGCGTGAAATCATGGGCTGCATCGCCCCGCTTGGCCCGGTCTACCAGGCCGGCACCCTGTCGGGCAACCCGCTGGCCATGGCCGCCGGCCTGACCACCCTGAAGCTGATCAGCCGCCCAGGCTTCCACGCTGAGCTGACCGACTACACCAGCCGCATGCTCGACGGCCTGCAACAGCGCGCCGATGCCGCTGGCATACCGTTTGTCACCACCCAGGCCGGCGCCATGTTCGGCCTGTACTTCAGCGGCGCCGACGACATCGTCACCTTCGAAGACGTGATGGCCAGCGATGCCGAGCGTTTCAAGCGCTTCTTCCACCTGATGCTGGAGGGTGGCGTGTACCTGGCACCGAGCGCGTTCGAGGCGGGCTTCACCTCCATCGCCCATGGCGACAAGGAGCTGCAGATCACCCTGGATGCGGCTGAAAAGGCCTTTGCAGCCCTGAAGTAACTGCCAGCCTGCACCGGCCTCTGTGGGAGCGGCGGTTCGGCGCCCCGACTTGCCCGCGAAGAGGCCGGTACAGGAAATAATTACCCCAGCACAATCAGCTGACTTCCCCAGCCAAGCAGAAATTCGAGTAAAACTTTGTAAGGTTGGCGCTGCTTATCCCATAATGTGCCACCAGAGACATTGGCCGCAGCTTCACAGAGGTAAGTCGATCCCCATGAACCGCACCGGCCGCGCCCTGACCCTGGGCTGCCTGTTGCTTCTTCAGCCCCTGCTGGCCCTGGCGGAGGGCGGTAACTCGTTGCTCATTCCGGCGACGGGCCGCTGCACCTTGAACGTTCAGCCTGAAGACCTGGCAAACGCCCTCAAGGCCTGCGAGCAGACGGCAACCGCAGGGGATGCCCAGGCACAGTTCGAACTGGGCGAGTACTTCTACACGCAAACGCCAAAAAACCTCGACAAAGCCCTGGACTGGTTCCAGAAGGCTTCGCTGCAAGGCCACGCCGACGCGCAGTACCGCCTGGGGGCCATGTTCTTCCATGGCGAAGGGGTCAAGGCCAACAACGTGCAGGCCTACATCCTGCTGAAGATGGCCGCCGTCAACGGCGCAGAAGATGCGCTGGACATGGCCGACGAAGTGACCGAGCAAATGCCCCGCGACGAGCTTGAGCACGCCACTCAGGTGCTCGGCCAGATCTTCCGCAAGTACCTGCTGGAACTGCAGAACGCCGAAGGGCGTACGCCGTTCTCGCCGCTCCCCTGAGGCTTACTTTTCCGGCATCGGCATCGGGAATGGCATGACATTGCCGCCGCCCTTGGCTTCGCTGATCTTGGCCGTGCCCAGGCGCTCCACCTCATCGATGCGCACGATCGAGTGCATCGGCACAAAACTGCGGACTACCCCCTCGAACTGGCTCTTGAGCTTTTCCTCGCTCGGGTCCACCACCAGTTGCGAGCGCTCGCCGAACACGAACTCCTCGATTTCCAGAAAGCCCCACAGGTCGCTCTGGTAGATCTGCTTGGCATACATCTCGAAGACCTGCCCCTGGTTGAGGAAGATCACTTTATAGATGGCAGGTTCGCGTTTGCTCATGTTCGGCGGGATAACACATGCGTAAGAAAAGGCGGGCATCATAGCAGACAGGTTTGCTGATCTGTGTCGGCTGTACCGGCCCTACATACCGTTGAACGTTTCAGTGCTTTCGCCACTGCCATTCAAGGGTTATTCTTGAGTTCACATCCATTGCCGTCGAGCGGCTAAAAACGACCTTGAACGCACCCATAGAACCCCATCGTTTCATCCTCGAGCCCTTCGAGGCCCACCGTTTCGCCAACCTGTGCGGCCAGTTCGACGAGCACCTGCGCCTGATCGAACAGCGCCTGGCCATCGAAATCCGCAACCGCGGCAATCAGTTCGAACTGATCGGCGAACCCAAGACCACTTCCGCTGCCGAACAGCTGCTGCGCCGTCTCTACCGCGAGACCAAGGCCACCGACCTGTCGCCGGAAACCGTACACCTGTACCTGCAGGAGTCGGCCGTCGAGAACATCGACAACCCGGCCGTCAACGAGGTCAGCGTGTCGTTGCGTACGCGCAAGGGCAACATTCGCCCGCGCGGGCTCAACCAGCAGCGCTACGTGAAGGAAATCCTGGCCAACGACATCAACTTCGGCATCGGCCCGGCCGGTACCGGCAAGACCTACCTGGCCGTGGCCTGTGCCGTTGACGCACTGGAGCGTGAGCAGGTACGCCGTATCCTGCTGGTACGCCCGGCGGTCGAGGCGGGCGAAAAGCTCGGCTTCCTGCCCGGCGACCTGGCGCAGAAGATCGACCCGTACCTGCGCCCGCTGTACGACGCCCTGTACGAAATGCTCGGCTTCGAACACGTGGCCAAGCTGATCGAGCGCCAGGTGATCGAAATCGCCCCGCTGGCCTACATGCGTGGCCGCACCCTGAACAACAGCTTCATCATCCTCGACGAAAGCCAGAACACCACGCTGGAACAGATGAAAATGTTCCTCACCCGCATCGGTTTCGGCTCCACGGCGGTGATCACCGGCGACATCACCCAGGTCGACCTGCCGCGTGGCACCAAATCGGGCCTGGCGCACGTCATCGAGGTGCTGAAAGACGTTCCGGGTATCAGCTTTACCCACTTCCAACCCAAGGATGTGGTTCGTCACCCACTGGTGCAGCGCATTGTCGAAGCCTACGACCGCTTCGAAGCCCACCAAGCCAAGCCCGAGGCGCCCGGCAAAGATGCTTGAACTTGATATTCAACGGGCCACGGACGCTGCCGCCCCGGATGACGCCGCCTTCCGCCGCTGGTGCGAACTGGCCCTGCGCCAGCGCAGTGCCGACTCGGAAATGACCATTCGCCTGGTCGACGAAGCCGAAGGCCGCGAGCTGAACCACACCTACCGGCACAAGGACTACGCGACCAACGTGCTGTCGTTCCCGGCCGACGTGCCTGACGACCTGCTCGATATCCCGTTGCTGGGCGACCTGGTCATCTGCGTGGCGGTGGTCGAGCGCGAAGCGGCCGAACAAGGCAAATCGCTCGAAGCGCACTGGGCACACCTGGTCATGCACGGTTGCCTGCACCTGCTCGGCTACGACCACATCGAGGATGAGGAAGCCGAGGAAATGGAAAGCCTGGAACGGGAATTGCTGGCAGAACTGGGTCACCCCGACCCGTACGCCGACGATGAAACCGACACTCTCACACACTGAAACACGAAGGATCACGAGAACCGCCATGAGCGAAGATCGATCGAGCAACGGGCAGAAGTCCTGGCTGGGTAAACTGACCCAGGCTTTTGCCCATGAGCCGAAAAACCGCCAGGAGCTGCTTGAGCTGCTGCGCGAAGCGCACCAGAACAAGCTGCTGGACAGCGAAGCACTGACCATCGTCGAAGGCGCCATACAGGTCGCCGACCTGCAGGTTCGCGACATCATGGTCCCGCGTTCGCAGATGATCAGCATCAAGGCCAGCCAGTCGCCGCGTGAATTCCTGCCGGCGGTGATCGACGCCGCGCACTCGCGCTACCCGGTAATCGGCGAAAGCCACGACGACGTACTCGGGATCCTGCTCGCCAAAGACCTGCTGCCGCTGATCCTCAAGGAAAACGGCGACAGCTTCAACATCAAGGATTTGCTGCGCCCGGCCACTTTCGTGCCCGAGTCCAAGCGCCTGAACGTGTTGCTGCGCGAGTTCCGTGCCAACCATAACCACATGGCCATCGTCATCGACGAATACGGCGGTGTGGCGGGCCTGGTGACCATCGAGGACGTGCTGGAGCAGATCGTTGGCGACATCGAGGACGAGCATGACGTCGAGGAGGACAGCTACATCAAGCCGCTGCCCAGCGGTGACTTTTTGGTGAAGGCGCTTACCCCGATCGACAACTTCAACGAGTTCTTCGACAGCGAGTTCTCCGATGACGAGTTCGACACGGTCGGCGGCCTGGTGATGAGCGCCTTCGGCCATCTGCCCAAGCGCAACGAAACTACCGAGATCGGGTCTTACAAGTTCCGTATTCTCAACGCCGACAGCCGGCGGATACACTTGCTGCGCCTGACCCCGATCACCCGTTAAGGACTAACATGCGTTGGATCACCCGCCCCGGCTGGCCCGGTAACCTGCTGGCCCTGGCGGCCGGTGCCTCTACCCTCCTGGCCCTGGCGCCGTTCGACATCTGGCCGCTGGCCGTGTTGTCCATCGCCATGCTCTACCTTGGCCTGCGCGAGCTCAGCCCGCGCCAGGCCATGTGGCGTGGCTGGTGGTTCGGTTTTGGCCTGTATGGCGCCGGCACCTGGTGGATTTACGTCAGCATGAACACCTACGGCGGCGCCTCGCCGCTGCTAGCGATTCTGCTGCTGCTGGCGTTCTTCGCCGCGCTGGCCTGGTTCTTTGCCTTGCCGACCTGGCTGTGGGCACGCTGGCTACGGCGCAACGAAGCGCCGCTGGCCGATGCCCTGTGCTTCGCGGCGCTGTGGCTGCTGCAAGAGGCCTTCCGCGGCTGGTTCCTGACCGGTTTCCCCTGGCTTTACGCCGGCTACAGCCAGCTGGACGGCCCGCTGGCGGGCCTGGCTCCGCTGGGCGGCGTGTGGCTGATTTCCTTCACGCTGGCGCTCACTGCTGCCCTGCTGTGCAACCTGCATCGCCTGCGTGCCCGCCCCTCGTTCCTGGCCGTGGGCTGCCTGCTGTTGTTGGCCCCATGGGCACTGGGCCTGGCGCTCAAGGGCCACGCCTGGACCAAACCGGTAGGTGACCCGTTGAAAGTGGCGGCCATTCAGGGCAACGTCGAGCAAGACCTGAAATGGGACCCAGCGCACATCGACGCGCAACTGGCGCTGTACCGCGACCTGAGCTTCAGCTCAAAACCCGTGGATTTGCTGGTGTGGCCAGAAACGGCGGTGCCGGTGCTCAAGGACCAGGCCCAAGGCTACATCGACGTGATGGGCCGTTTTGCTGCCGAGCGGCATTCGGCGCTGATCACCGGCGTGCCAGTGCGGGAAGTGGTGCACCATCAGCACCGCTACTACAACGGCATCACTGTGACCGGTGAAGGTGACGGCACCTACCTCAAGCAGAAGCTGGTGCCGTTTGGCGAGTACGTACCGCTGCAGGACATGCTGCGTGGCGCCATCGAGTTCTTCAACCTGCCCATGTCGGACTTCGCCCGTGGGCCGGAAGACCAGCCACTGCTGCAGGCCAAGGGTTACCAGATTGCGCCGTACATCTGCTACGAAGTGGTCTACCCCGAGTTTGCCGCTGGCCTGGCGGCACGCAGTGACCTGCTGCTGACCATCAGCAACGATACCTGGTTCGGCACCTCGATCGGCCCGTTGCAGCACCTGCAGATGGCACAGATGCGCGCGCTGGAAGCCGGACGATGGATGATCCGCGCCACCAACAACGGCGTGACCGCGCTGATCGACCCGTTTGGCCGTATTACCACGCAGATTCCGCAGTTCCAGCAGGCTGTGCTGTATGGTGAGGTGGTGCCGATGCAGCAACTGACGCCTTACCTGCAATGGCGTTCGTGGCCGCTGGCGATTGTCTGCGCATTGCTGCTGGGCTGGGCGTTGCTGGCAGGCCGCATCGCCAAAACCGTCTGAGTTTTCCTGTACTGGCCTCTTCGC
>NZ_BCBJ01000048.1:0-13448 GCF_001320605.1 Pseudomonas sp. NBRC 111133
GCCACTTCACGTCAACAGCAAAGTCGTCGTGGAGGCGATCCGCCATCAACCGCGCCTCACTCGGCGGCGTGCCATAGTGCAGCCCGCCACTGGTCAGCACCGGCAAGCCCGAGGCCTTGGCTAACTGCGCAGCAAAACGCATGCGTTCCAAAGCCGTGGCCGTGGGCTGGTCGCTACCGCCCCAGGCCGGGTCGCCGCGCTCACGCCCTGCGCCCAGCACCACGATGGCATCCGCCCGCCGCGCAAGACCGGCCCAGTCGTTTACAGCCAACGGAGGCTCGCTTTCCAGCCTATGGGCGGTTTCCTGCACCACCAGCGGCAAACTCATCAGCCACAGGCCACCAAGCCCGACGGCAAAGCACAGCGCCGCCAACCGTGGCCGCCGGGCACGCAGCCACCACGCCGCAAGCAGCAGCAGAAACAGGATGCCCGGCGGCATCAGCCATTGTTTGATGAAGAATCGGATCGGCATCGGCCACACCTCCTTGGCAGGCGTGCAGCCTAGAAGGATCGGCGCCGGTCAACAAGGGTGCGGCCGGCGCCGATCGTGAGTTGTGTGATAGTGAAGAACCGGCGCGCGATAGCCCGCGCCTGGCGTCCTGAACGGCTAGCGATGTGGCAGCGTCCTGGATCTCGCCGTATTGGCGGGGCGTTTCTTGTCCTTGAGCCAGATGATCTTGGCCGATGTCGGCTCCGCTTGCGGGTAACTGCCGACAGAGGCATTGTGGCGCTCCGGGAGGGATTCCAGGTAAGCCTTGATCACTTCGAACTCTGCGTGGCTCAGGCCGCGCAACTCCAGCTCGGCTGGCATCTCGTCGCGCAATCGTACCGAGGTCCTTGCCACTTCCAGTGCCAGGCCAAGCCGGTCGATCAGGCGCTCGTAAAGCTCCGGTTTCATTGCGGGTAGCTGCGTCTCTCCCATCCGTTCACCTCAATTGAAGATAAAGAATATCTCCCCCCACACCTGAGCTTAGCGGCGCCATGAAAAGCAGCCGGGTGCTGCGACCAGCGGCCATTCGCAACGAAGGTTTCCCACGATGCGCAGCGCTGCTGTATGCTACGGCGTTCACTCTAAACGACACCGGAGTGCCGGACGCAGCGAGGTTCCGCTGCCTGGAACAAGGTCTCTCCTCTCTCAGCCAAAAGTAGCCATGCACGAACAATACACGCCCCGTGATATCGAAGCCGCCGCCCAGAAGTTCTGGGACGAGCAACAATCGTTCGCTGTTACCGAACAGCCAGGCAAAGATACCTACTATTGCCTATCGATGTTCCCGTACCCGAGCGGCAAGCTACACATGGGCCACGTTCGCAACTACACCATCGGCGACGTGATTGCCCGTTACCAGCGCATGCTGGGCAAGAACGTCCTGCAGCCGATGGGCTGGGACGCATTCGGCATGCCCGCGGAAAACGCGGCGATGAAAAACAACGTCGCCCCGGCCAAGTGGACATACGAAAACATCGATTACATGAAGACCCAGCTCAAGAGCCTGGGCCTGGCCATCGACTGGGCACGTGAAGTCACCACCTGCAAACCCGACTACTACCGTTGGGAGCAGTGGCTGTTCACCCGCCTGTTCGAGAAAGGCATCATCTACCGCAAGAACGGTACCGTGAACTGGGACCCGGCAGACCAGACCGTACTGGCCAACGAGCAGGTCATCGACGGCCGTGGCTGGCGTTCGGGCGCGCTGATCGAAAAGCGCGAAATCCCGATGTACTACTTCCGCATCACCGACTACGCCGACGAGCTGCTGGAAAGCCTCGACGAGCTGCCGGGCTGGCCTGAGCAGGTCAAGACCATGCAGCGCAACTGGATCGGCAAGTCGCGCGGCATGGAAGTACAGTTCCCGTACGACCAGGCCAGCATCGGCCACGAAGGCACCCTGAAGGTCTTCACCACCCGTCCCGACACGCTGATGGGCGCCACCTACGTCGCCGTCGCCGCCGAGCACCCGCTGGCCACCCAGGCGGCCCAGGGCAACCCGGCGCTGCAAGCGTTCATCGACGAGTGCAAGAGCGGCAGCGTTGCCGAGGCCGACATGGCCACCCAGGAGAAGAAAGGCATGGCCACTTCCCTGCTGGTAGAGCACCCGCTGACCGGCGAGAAGCTGCCGGTATGGGTCGCCAACTACGTGCTGATGCACTACGGCGATGGCGCCGTGATGGCCGTCCCGGCCCACGACGAGCGCGACTTCGAGTTCGCCCACAAGTACAACCTGCCGGTCAAGGCCGTGGTACGCACCAGCGCGGGCGATGAAGTGGGCAGCGAGTGGCAGGCCGCCTATGGCGAGCACGGCCAGCTGATCAACTCCGCCGAGTTCGATGGCCTGGACTTCGCCGGCGCCTTCGACGCCATCGAAGCCGCCCTGATCCGCAAGGAACTGGGCAAGTCGCGCACCCAGTTCCGCCTGCGTGACTGGGGTATCAGCCGCCAGCGCTACTGGGGCTGTCCGATCCCGATCATCCACTGCCCGTCCTGCGGCGACGTGCCGGTGCCGGAAGACCAGCTGCCGGTCACCCTGCCCGAGAACGTGGTGCCGGATGGCGCCGGCTCGCCGCTGGCGCGCATGCCGGAATTCTATGAGTGCACCTGCCCGAAATGCGGCACTGCGGCCAAGCGCGAAACCGACACCATGGACACCTTCGTCGAGTCGTCCTGGTACTTCGCCCGCTACGCCTCGCCGAACTACGACAAGGGCCTGGTAGACCCAAAAGCCGCCAACCACTGGCTGCCGGTCGACCAGTACATCGGCGGTATCGAGCACGCGATCCTGCACCTGCTGTACGCGCGCTTCTTCCACAAGCTGATGCGTGACGAAGGCCTGGTTACCTCGAACGAGCCGTTCAAGAACCTGCTGACCCAGGGCATGGTCGTCGCCGAAACCTACTACCGTGTGGCCAGCAACGGCGGCAAGGACTGGTTCAACCCGGCCGATGTCGAGATCGAGCGCGATGCCAAGGCCAAGATCATTGGTGCTCGCCTGAAGACCGACGGCCTGCCGGTGGAAATCGGCGGCACCGAGAAGATGTCGAAGTCGAAGAACAACGGCGTCGACCCGCAGTCGATGATCGAAGCCTACGGTGCCGACACCTGCCGCCTGTTCATGATGTTCGCCTCGCCGCCCGACATGAGCCTGGAATGGTCCGACTCCGGCGTCGAAGGTGCCAGCCGCTTCCTGCGCCGCGTCTGGCGCCTGGCTCAGGCGCACGTCAGCCAGGGCCTGCCGGGCAAGCTGGATGTCACCGCACTGGACGACGCGCAGAAGGTCATCCGCCGCGCCATCCACGCGGCCATCAAGCAGGCCAGCACCGACGTGGGCCAGTACCACAAGTTCAACACCGCCATCGCCCAGGTGATGACCGTGATGAACGTGCTGGAGAAGGCCCCGCAGGCCAGCGAACAGGACCGCGCACTGCTGCAGGAAGGCCTTGAAGCCGTCACCCTGCTGCTGGCCCCGATCACCCCGCACATCTCCCACGAGCTGTGGCAGCAACTGGGCCACCCAGGCTCGGTAATCGATGCCGCCTGGCCGAGTGTCGACGAACAAGCGCTGGTGCAGGACACCATCACCCTGGTGGTGCAGGTCAACGGCAAGCTGCGTGGCCAGGTCGAAATGCCGGCTGCTGCCAGCCGCGAAGAAGTCGAAGCCGCTGCCCGCAGCAACGAGAACGTCCTGCGCTTCATCGATGGCCTGACCATCCGCAAGGTCATCGTGGTACCGGGCAAACTGGTAAACATCGTCGCCAACTGATGGCAGCGCCCGCTCGCAGTCACTGCGGGCGGGCGTAACAGGCCCACAAGGGAGCAACAACATGATCAAACGCAATTTGCTGGTAATCGGCCTGGCGGTCATGCTCAGCGCCTGCGGTTTCCAGCTGCGCGGCACCGGCTCTACCGAGCTGAGCGTGAAGGAAATGGACGTCAGCGCGCGCAACGCCTATGGACCGACCGTGGTCCAGCTGCGTGAAGTACTGGAGCGCAGCGGTGTCAACGTACACGCCGGTGCGCCCTACCGTCTGGTGCTGACCAACGAGCAGGAAAACGAGCGTTCGGCCACCTACAGCAGCGGCAACCGTACTGCCGAATACGAGCTGACCACAGTGCTGAACTACAGCATCCAGGGCCTGAACAACCTGGAACTGATGAGCGACAAGCTGGAAGTACGCAAAATCTACGTGCGTGACGGCTCGAACATCACCGGTTCCGAGCAGGAAGCCAACCGCGCCCGTGAAGAAATGCGCCGCGATCTGGTCAACGCCATGGTCGTGCGTCTGCAGATGCTGAGCCCGTCTCAGCTGGACGAACTGCAGCGCAAAGCCGACGAACGCGCCCAGGCCGAAGCCGCCGCGCTGGAAGCTGCCCGCCGTCAGCAGGCCGAAACGCCTCAGCAGTCGCCGCTGGAAGTACCGGGCAACTAAGCCCGTGCGGGGCACCTTCGGGTGCCCCACCTGTTTCCCATGAAACTTGCCCCCGCCCAACTCAACAAGCACCTGCAAGGCGCCCTGGCACCGGTCTACGTGGTCAGCGGCGACGACCCGTTGCTGTGCCAGGAAGCTGCCGACGCCATCCGTAAGACCGCGCGTCAACAAGGTTTCGACGAGCGCCAGGTGTTCAGTGCCGACGCCAACTTCGACTGGGGCACCCTGCTCCAGGCTGGCGCCAGCCTGTCGCTGTTCGCGCAACGCCGCCTGCTGGAACTGCGCCTACCTTCGGGCAAACCCGGTGACAAGGGTGCCGCCGCACTGATGGAATACTGCGCCAACCCCGCCGAAGACACCCTGCTGCTGGTCAGCCTGCCCAAGCTCGACGGTAGTGCGCAAAAGACCAAGTGGGGCAAGGCGTTGATCGAAGGCGCGCATTGCCAGTTCATCCAGATCTGGCCGGTGGACGTGCATCAGCTTCCGCAGTGGATCAACCAGCGCCTGCAACAGGCCGGCCTGTCGGCACAGCGTGACGCTGTCGACCTGATTGCCGCGCGCGTGGAAGGCAACTTGCTGGCAGCCGCACAGGAAATCGAAAAGCTCAAGCTACTGGCCGACGGCAACCAAATCACCGTGGAAACGGTGCAGGCCGCGGTTGCTGATAGCGCTCGCTTCGATGTCTTCGGCCTGGTGGACGCCATTCTCAACGGAGAAGCTGCGCATGCCCTGCGTATGCTCGAGGGGTTGCGTGGCGAGGGGGTAGAACCGCCAGTCATCCTCTGGGCCCTGGCCCGTGAGCTGCGCCAGCTGGCTGGGCTAGCCCAACAATTCAGCCAGGGTGTACCGCTGGACAAGGCCTTCAGCCAGGCCCGCCCGCCGATCTGGGACAAACGCCGACCGTTGGTCAGCAAGGCCCTGCAACGTTTGTCAGCACAGCGCTGGGCTCAGTTGTTGCAGGATGCCCAGCGTATCGATGCGCAAATCAAGGGGCAGGCCGAGGGCTCTCCTTGGACGGGTTTGGCTCGCCTGTCGCTGCTGATGGCTGGCCAGCGTCTGGCGCTACCCCCGGAATAACGGGGGTAGCTGTGGGAGCGGGCATGCCCGCGAATCAGGCGACGCGGTCGATGGCACCGGCTTCGCCGGTGTTCGCGGGCACGCCCGCTCCCACAGGACTGCGATCGACCATAAACATTATCAATTGGCCCCTACCCGCACCAAGCCCTACAGTGCGCCCCGAAACCCACCCAACCCGGGAACCCCGCTATGAGCAAAAAGCCGAAAAAGCACGGCCCCAACAAGGCCAAGTCGATCATCGCCCAGCCCCTGTTCCGCTGCTGCCAGGAACAACCGGTCAAGGGCAAAGGCAGCTACCGCCGCGAAGCCTTCCAATCGAGAGATTGGGAGGCTTCCTACTTTTTGGCTGCATGAAAGCATCGCAAGCGCAGGCATGGTATGGTCGTCACCTGACCTGCAATTCTGGATCTGTGCATGCTCTTCCGTCTTATCCCCCGTTGGGAAACCCGCCAGCTGATCGCGGCCTCCAGCTTCATCCTGCTTGTGGCATGCGCGGAAAAACCCACCGCCGCCGACGCACTGCCGCTGGCCCCTGCGCAACCCGCTCCCGTGGTAACTGTGCCCGGCGCGACGCCTGACGTCAGCACCGAAATCCAGCCTCTGCAAACCTTCGCCCAGTGGCAGGCCGGCTTCCGCCAACAGGCCCTGCAAGCCGGGATTTCACCCAGCACCTTCGACCGCGCGTTCCTCGGCGTCACCCCTGACATGGACGTGATCAAGGCCGACCGCAGCCAGCCAGAGTTCACCCGCCCGGTGTGGGAATACCTCGAAGGCGCCCTATCGCCCCTGCGCGTGCGCAACGGCAAGAAGCTGCTGGAGCAGAATGCCGAGTTGCTGACACGCATCGAACAACGCTATGGCGTGGACCGCCAGGTGCTGGTCGCGGTGTGGGGGATGGAAAGTAATTTCGGCCAGTTCCAGGGCAGCAAGTCGGTGATCCGCTCGCTGGCCACCCTGGCCTACGAAGGCCGCCGCCCACAGTTCGCCCAGGACCAGCTGATCGCTGCGCTGCAGATCATCCAGCATGGTGATATCCAGCCTGAAGCCATGCGCGGCTCATGGGCCGGCGCCATGGGCCAGACCCAGTTCATCCCGACCACCTACAACACCCACGCCGTTGACTTTGACGGCGATGGCCGCCGCGATATCTGGAACAGCACACCCGATGCCCTGGCTTCGACCGCCCACTACCTGCAGAGCTCGGGCTGGAAGCGTGGCCAACCGTGGGGCTTCGAGGTACAGGTGCCGGCTGGTTTCGACTTCTGGCAAGCCGATGGCGCGCTGCGCAAACCGGTGAGCGAGTGGCTGGCGATGGGTGTGAAACTGCCTGCAGGCACGCAACTGCCCGCCAACAGCAACCAACTGTCTGCCGCCCTGCTGCTGCCGGCGGGGGCGCGTGGGCCGGCGTTCCTGGTGCTGGACAACTTCCGCGCCATCCTCAAGTACAACAACTCGTCGTCCTACGCGCTGGCGGTGAGCTTGCTGGGGGATCGTTTCAGCGGCTGGGGCTTCATTGCCGGCAGCTGGCCGAAAGAAGACCTGCCGCTGAGCCGCAGCGAGCGCATGGAGTTGCAGAACCTGCTGAACAGCCGCGGGCATGAGGCCGGGAATGCCGATGGCATCATCGGCGCCAATACCCGCAAGGCCATTCGCAATGCCCAGCAAGGGCTGGGGTGGCCGGCGGATGGCTACCCGACCCACAGGCTGCTTGAGAGCCTGCGTCAGCAGTGAGATTGCTGGGGGCGCGTTGCGCCCCTTAGCGGGCGTGCCCGCGAAGGGCTGCAAAGCAGCCCCGACAATCTCAAACCTCGAACAGATCCTGCTCCAGCACCAACTCCTGCCGATCACTGTCCAACCTCACCCGCGCCCCTAACGGCAAGCACACATTCGGGTCACAGTGCCCGCTGCGCCACCCCGCCAGCACCGGCACACCCAGCGGGGCAAAGGTTTCCTCCAGCAACGGTGCAAGCGCCGCCGTTGTAATCCCGGCAAAATCCCCAACCAGCACGCCCTTCAGCCCTTCCAGCTTGCCCGCCAGACGCAACTGCGTCAGCAGCCGGTCCACCCGGTACAACGGCTCGTTGACGTCCTCGATAAACAAAATGCAGCCCTGGGTATCAAGCTCGGCCAGCGTCCCCATCGTCGCCCCCAGCATCGACAGGTTACCGCCCAGCAGCGGACCACTGGCCACACCCGCCAATACACTGCTCAAGGCATAGTCCGTCGGGTGCACGATCTGGTCGCCTGCCCGCACATGCCCGCCCAACTGCGCCAACAACGACGACTCGGTCGGCGGCAACTTCGCCCCCAGCAAGTCGGCATTGAGCATCCCTCCATGGAAGGTGATCAGCCCGGCATGCCGATAGATGGCCGTGTGCAGCGCGGTTATGTCGCTGTAGCCGATCAACGGCTTGGGGTTGCGCCGAATCAGGTCAAAGTCGAGCCGATCAAGCAGGCGCATGCTGCCGTAACCACCGCGCATGCACAGGATGGCGTCGATGGTCGGATCGGCAAAGGCATCGTGCAAGTCTTGCAAGCGCTGCTGGTCAGAGCCTGCCAGGTAGCCCTGGGCCTGGTTGACAGCGGGGTACAGGCGGCAGCCGTAGCCACGGTCGGCAAACCACTGGCTGACCTTGTGCGTATCCAGCCTCGCCGCGCCTGCCGGGGCGACAATGGCAAAGCAGGCGTTAGTCGGCAACGCGGCTGGCAGGCTCGGTAGTAACGTTTCGGCACAGTTCATTGCGGCTCCTTGCAGCGCTTGGTACACAAACAAAAATGCCGATGCCGCCCTTCGGCGTGCATCGGCATGCGTGCCTCAGACCAGGCTCAGAGCTTGATCTTGGCTTCGTGGGCCTGCTGGTCAGCGTGGTACGAAGAACGCACCAGCGGGCCAGAGGCGACGTTCTTGAAGCCCATCTTGTAACCTTCCTCGGCGAACCAGGCGAAGGTGTCCGGGTGCACGAAACGCTGCACCGGCAGGTGGCTGCGCGACGGCTGCAGGTACTGGCCGAGGGTGAGCATGTCGATGTCATGCTCGCGCATGCGGTGCATCACTTCGATCACTTCCTCGTCGGTCTCGCCCAGGCCGAGCATCAAGCCCGACTTGGTAGGTACATGCGGGACCATCTGCTTGAACTTCTGCAGCAGGTCCAGCGACCAGTCGTAGTCCGAGCCCGGACGCGCAGCCTTGTACAGGCGCGGTACGGTTTCCAGGTTGTGGTTGAACACATCTGGCGGCTCTTGCGCGGTGATTTCCAGCGCGACGTCCATACGGCCACGGTAGTCCGGCACCAGGGTTTCCAGCTGCACGCCCGGCGACAGCGCGCGGATTTCGCGGATGCAGTCGGCGAAGTGCTGGGCACCACCGTCACGCAGGTCGTCGCGGTCCACCGAGGTGATCACAACGTACTTCAGGCGCAAGTCGGCAATGGCGACAGCGAGGTTTTTCGGCTCGTCCAGGTCCAGCGGCTTCGGCCGGCCGTGGCCTACGTCACAGAACGGGCAACGACGGGTGCAGATGTCACCCATGATCATGAAGGTGGCGGTACCACCGGAGAAGCACTCGCCCAGGTTCGGGCAGGAAGCCTCTTCACACACGCTGTGCAGCTTGTGCTTGCGCAGCAGTTGCTTGATGCGGTCTACCTCGGGCGATACCGGAATACGCACGCGAATCCAGTCAGGCTTTTTCGGCAGCTCTTCGGTGGGGATGATCTTCACCGGGATGCGCGCCACCTTTTCGGCGCCACGCAGTTTTACCCCAGCTTCCACCTTCTTCGGCGCTGGGCGCGGGGTGACATCCTGGGTGGGTATCAGGTTCGGCACGGCTTCTTGCACAGTTGTCATATTCAGTCGATTCCGCCCGTGAGGGTCGTCTGCTCAGCGTAGTCGAGGTGCTTGACCAGCTGTCCGCGCAGCCTTGTCCTGACCTCGTCGAGTTCGATCGGACCTGCCAGGTCGCGCAGCTGGGTCATCGCCAGCCCCGCATAGCCGCAGGGGTTGATTCGGCGGAATGGCGCAAGGTCCATGTCCACGTTCAGGGCAAGGCCGTGGAACGAACGGCCGTTGCGAATTCGCAGGCCGAGGGAGGCGATTTTCGCTCCATCGACATAGACGCCCGGGGCGTCGGGCTTGGCAGAAGCCTGCACGTCGTAACTGGCCAGCAGGTCGACCAGCGTCTGCTCGATACGGCTGACCAGCTCGCGCACGCCAAAGCCCAGCCGGCGCACATCCAGCAGTAGGTAGGCCACCAACTGCCCGGGGCCATGGTAGGTCACCTGGCCGCCGCGGTCGGTCTGCACCACCGGGATGTCGCCCGGCACCAGCAGGTGCTCGGCCTTGCCAGCCTGGCCCTGGGTGAAGACCGCAGGATGCTCGACCAGCCAGATTTCATCCTGGCTGTCCGGGGTGCGCTGCTCGGTGAAGCGACGCATGGCCTCCAGCACCGGTTCGTAGGGCTGCAGGCCAAGCTCGCGAAAACCGAGACAGGCGGACATCAAAGCACCATTTTCACGATGCCGGTAGCGCGCAGGGCGCTGTTGATATCGTGCAGCTGGTTCTCGCTTTCGGCAACGATGTGCAATTGCACGGTGGTGTACTTGCCTTCCTTGCTCTGGCGCTCGGCCAGGGTGGAAAGGTCGACTTTCGCGTGCTTGCTGAGGATTTCGATCACGGTGTCCTTGAAGCCGACAACGGTATCGCCGATTACCTTGATCGGATAATCGTCGCAAGGGAATTCGATTTTATGCGACTTGACGTCTGGTTCGCTCATGGCGGAAACGGCCTCGTAAGCCGTGGCAACAACAATGCCCCCGCGAGATACGCGGGGGCATGCAGGTCACGTATCAGTTGAACAACCCGTAGAAGAATAGACGGATGCTATCCCACATACGGCGGAAGAAACCACCTTCCTCGACGCCATCGAGGGCGATCAGGTCGGCACTGTGAACCACTTTCTCGTCCAGTTTGACTTCCACTTTGCCGATCACGTCACCTTTGGCGATGGGTGCGGTGAGCTGCGGGTTCATGGTCATCGAAGCCTGCAGGCGCTTCAATTGGCCTTTAGGCATAGTCATGGTCAGGTCGTCGGCCAGGCCAGCCTTGATCTGGCCGGTGGCGCCCTTCCAGACAGGAGCCTGGGTCAGCTCAGTGCCCTTCTGGTAGAAGGTCTGGGTTTCGAAGAAGCGGAAGCCATAGGTCAGCAGCTTCTGGGTTTCGGCAGCACGCGATTGCTCGCTGTTGGTACCGAACACCACGGCGATCAGGCGCTGGCCGTCGCGAACGGCCGAAGCCACCATGCAGTAGCCAGCTTCGTCGGTGTGGCCGGTTTTCAGGCCATCGACGGTCTTGTCACGCCACAGCAGCAGGTTGCGGTTCGGCTGCTTGATGTTGTTCCAGAAGAATTCCTTCTGCGAATAGATGGCGTAGTGGGCCGGGTCGACGGTGATGATCGCACGGGCCAGGGTGGCCATGTCGTGCGCAGACGAATAGTGGTCCGGGTGCGGCAGGCCGGTCGGGTTCATGAAGTGGCTGTTGGTCATGCCCAGGTCGGCAGCCGTCTTGTTCATCATGTCGGCGAAGGCATCTTCGCTGCCGGCGATGTGCTCGGCCAGGGCGACCGAAGCGTCGTTGCCGGACTGGATGATGATGCCGTGCAGCAGGTCGCTGACGGTCACCTGGCTGCCCACCTTGATGAACATGCGCGAACCGCCAGTACGCCAGGCGTTTTCGCTGACGGTGACCGGGTCGTTTTCACCGATCTGGCCACGGCGGATGTCCAGGGTGGCGATGTAGGCGGTCATCAGCTTGGTCAGGCTGGCCGGCGGCAGGCGCTCGTCACCGTTGTTCTCGACCAGCACGTTGCCGCTGGACGCGTCCATGAGTACGTAGGACTTGGCTGCCAATTGAGGTGGTGCCGGCGTCATCTGCTCAGCCGCGAAGGCGGCAGGCGTGATCATCAGCAGTACAGGCAGGCAAAGTCGTTTGGCAAGGTTGGTGATGTTCATCCGTCTCTCGAAAATCGCTAATGGTCTGAGATGTTCCCTGGGCAAGATCGTGTGCCCAGCGCCAGTCAGTCTAGTTTTTTGGCCGTCGGCCTGGCCCACGAACGTGCGGCTTTATGTCGCTGCGGGCAAAAGCCGTCATTGTACATGGGCGCGCCCGGCAATTCATGACAAAACCGACAGTTTGGTTGCGGCCACGCTGATGGCCGCCCCATATAAACGGTCAGTCTGCTGTGACCAGCTTGGCCTGCCCCAAGTTCGCCAGGCGGATGCTGTCTTGTGCCTGCTGGATCTCGCCCTGGCTGCCAATCGGCCCCAGGCGTACGCGGTGCAGGGTCTGCTGGTTACGCACGATCGAGCTGATGAACACCGGCGCATTGACCATGGTGCTGAGCTTGGAGCGCAGCAGCTCGGCTGCGTCCGGGTTGGCAAAGGCGCCTACCTGCAGGAAGCTGCCGCCGTTGCCCGCCGGCACGTTGTTGCCCCCCACCTGCACCGGCACCACCGGCGCTGCGTGCTGCTGAGGCGGCGGGGTCCATTGCTCGACACGCCCGGTGTTGGCCGGGATCGCCTGGGTCTGGGCTACCTGCGGTTCTTTGAGCACCATCGGCGGCGTCTGGCCACGCTGGGCCCACCACTGCTGCGGGTCGATACCCTCGACGCGCACATGCGCGGTGCCGATCTCGGCGTAACCCAGCTTTTTCGCAGCCGCATAGGACAGGTCGATAATACGGTCGGAATAGAACGGGCCACGGTCGTTCACACGCAGGATTACGCTGCGACCGTTGGCCAGGTTGGTCACCCGCACATAGGCCGGCAGCGGCAGCGTCTTGTGCGCTGCGCTCATGCCGTACAGGTCATACAGCTCGCCGTTGGCGGTGTTCTGCCCATGGAACTTGGTGCCATACCACGACGCGGTGCCCTCGGCGCGGTAGTTGCGCGAGTCCTGCATCGGGTAATAGGTCTTGCCCAGTACCGTGTACGGGTTGGCCTTGTAGTTGCCGGTGTGCACGGTCGGCGTGGCATCGGGGATCTTGTTCACATCCACGTCCCACCACGGTGCACCGTCCTTGTGTGCCCGGTTGATGTCCAGGCCTGGCTGGCTGCGCACGACGTTGCCACTGCTCTGCTGGGCCGGGCGGTTGGAGGAGCAACTGGCCAGCACCACGCCAACGGCGAGGCAGGTGAGCAGCTTGAAAGAGTTGCCAGAGATGATTGCGCGCATTACTTGACGCCCCGTACTTGAACCAGCTGTTCCGCAAGCTGATGCACCGCCATGGCATACATCACGCTGCGGTTGTAACGCGTGATCGCGTAGAAGTTCTTCAGGCCCACCCAATACTCGGGGCCATTGTCACCCTCAAGGCGGAAAGCGGTAACCGGCAGATCATCGCGCAGCGAATCATGAACCGACCAGCCGAGCGTGCGCAACTCCCCGACGGTTTTCACAGGCTCGATGCCTGTGGTCAGGCCTTCGTCGGCGCGCGCGCCATCCACCCAGGCGCGGCTGACCACGCCCCCACCGGCCACCCAGCCATGGCGCTTGAAGTAGCTGGCGACGCTGCCAATGGCATCGTCCGGGTTGTTCCAGATGTTGATGTGGCCATCGCCGTCGAAGTCCACCGCAAAGTTGCGGAAGCTGCTCGGCATGAACTGCGGCAGGCCCATGGCGCCGGCGTAGGAGCCTTTGAGCGTGAGCGGGTCGAGCTGTTCATCGCGGGCCAGCAACAGGAATTCGCGCAGTTCCTTGCGGAAGAATTCAGCCCGAGGCGGGTAGTCGAAGCCCAGGGTCGACAGGGCATCGATCACCCGGTAGTTGCCGGTGTTGCGGCCGAAGAACGTTTCCACACCGATGATGGCGACGATGTACTGTGCCGGCACGCCGTATTCCTGCTCGGCACGGGCCAATACCGCCTCGTGCTGGCGCCAGAAGTCCACACCACGGGC
>NZ_BCBJ01000049.1:0-6288 GCF_001320605.1 Pseudomonas sp. NBRC 111133
GCGTCGGTGAGGAACATCGGCCGGTAGTCCTTCCACGGCTTGACCCGTTCGGCCGGGCGCGAGATAGCGTCGAGGATCGACTGCTTTCGCTGCACGTCAGCGAACACGCCCATCAGCTGCTCAGGGGCAAAGCCATAGTCGCGGCTCATTTCGCCGACAAACTGGGCCACCTGCGGCGAGCCTTGGTAATCACCGGCGTGGGCCAGCTGTACAGCGCCGAACAGGCCCACCGCGCCGATCCACGGCGCACAACGGGCAGCCCAGTTACGCACTGCTTGCATGAAATTCTTCACCTTATTCAAACCTGTGCGATCCATTTGCGGTGCGTGTGGATCGACATCAGAACGCCAAACGCTGACAGCAGCGTCACCAACGATGTTCCGCCATAGCTGATAAACGGCAGCGGCACGCCCACCACGGGGAGAAGGCCGCTGACCATTCCGATATTGACGAACACGTATACAAAAAAGGTCATGGTCAGGCTGCCCGCGAGCAGCTTGCCGAACAGGGTCTGCGCCTGGGCTGTGATCATCAGGCCACGGCCGATCAGCAACAGATAGACAATCAGCAACAGGCAGATGCCGACCAGGCCGAATTCCTCGCCCAGTACGGCGATGATGAAGTCGGTGTGGCTTTCGGGCAAAAAGTCCAGGTGCGATTGGGTACCGAGCAGCCAGCCCTTGCCGAACACTCCGCCCGAACCGATTGCGGCCTTGGACTGGATGATGTTCCAGCCCGTGCCCAACGGGTCGCTCTCCGGGTCGAGGAAGGTCAGTACCCGCTGCTTCTGGTAGTCGTGCATCACGAAGAACCACATCGCCACCGCCACCGGCACTGCCGCTGCCAGCACGCTGAGGATCCAGCGCCAGCGCAGGCCACCCATGAACAGGACGAAGGCACCGGAGGCAAGGATGAGCAGCGCGGTGCCCAGGTCGGGCTGGCGTACGATCAATATGAACGGCACGCCAATCAGCACAAGGCTGATGGCCACGTGCTTCAAATGCGGAGGCAAGGTGCGCTTGGACAGGTACCAGGCGATGGTCGCCGGCATGATGATCTTCATGAACTCCGAGGGCTGGAAGCGGATCACCCCGGGGATGTTGATCCAGCGCGTGGCGCCCATGGCGTTGTGGCCCATCACGTCCACCACCACCAGCAGCAGCACTCCGGTCAGGTACGCCAAGGGTACCCAGCGGGCCATGAATCGCGGCTCCAGCTGAGCGATGACGAACATGGACACCAGGCCTATGCCAAACGAGGTAGCCTGTTTGAGCAGCAGGTCCCAGTTCTTGCCACTGGCCGAATAGAGCACGAACAGGCTGCCGGCCGCGAGGGTCAGCAGGATGATCAGCAAGGGGCCGTCGATGTGGATGCGCTGCAGGAAGCTGGCGCGCCGACGCATCACATCCTCGCTGGAGAGCATGCGATCGAAATTGTTCATCACAGGGCCGATTCCTGGGTCACGGTGGCAGGCGCGAACTCGGGCTTGAGCCGGCCGTTTTCGTCGAGCAGCCAGGCGTCCATGATCTGGCGTACCACGGGGGCAGCAACACCAGAGCCGGACTCACCGTTCTCGACCATCACCGAGACCACGATTTTCGGGTCATCGGCCGGGGCAAAGGCGACGAACAGGGCGTGGTCGCGGTGGCGCTCCTGGAGCTTGTTGCGGTCGTACTTCTCACCCTGCTTGATCGCCACCACCTGGGCGGTACCGCTCTTGCCGGCAATGCGGTACTGGGCGCCAGCAGCCGCCTTGCGTGCGGTACCACGGGCGTTGTGCATCACCTGCTCCATGCCGTGGGTGACCTTGGCCCAGTCGGACTTGTCACGCAGCACGATGTTGTCCATGGGGTTTTCATCCACCGGCGGCTGGCCTTCGATGGTCTTGGCCAGGTGTGGGCGGTTCCACACGCCCTTGTTGGCGATCAATGCCGTGGCCTGGGCCAGTTGCAATGGTGTGGCCTGCATGTAGCCCTGGCCGATGCCGAGAATCAGGGTTTCACCCGGGAACCAGGCCTGGCGGCGCGTGGCACGCTTCCATTCACGCGATGGCATCAACCCGGCGGACTCCTCGAACATGTCGAGGGAAACCCGCTGGCCGATGCCGAACTTGTTCATGTAGCTGGACAGCCGATCGATGCCCATCTTGTGCGCAAGGTCATAGAAGTAGGTGTCGTTGGAACGCATGATCGCGGTGTCCAGATCGACCCAGCCATCGCCGGAACGGTTCCAGTTACGGTATTTGTGGTCGTAGTTGGGCAGTTGGTAATAGCCCGGGTCGAACACCCGGCTGCTGGCGTTGACCACGCCACTGTCCAGGCCGGCAATCGCTACGGCCGGTTTGATGGTCGAACCCGGCGGGTACAGGCCACGCAGCACGCGGTTGAACAGCGGCCGGTCTATCGAGTCGCGCAGTTCGGCATAGGCCTTGAAGCTGATGCCCGTCACGAACAGGTTGGGGTCGAAACTTGGCTGGCTGACCATCGCCAGCACCTCGCCAGTACGCGGGTCGAGCGCCACCACTGCGCCACGCCGGCCGCCTAGCGCGGCTTCGGCGGCTTCCTGCAGCTTGATGTCCAGGCTCAGTACGATGTCCTTGCCAGGTTGCGGGTCGGTGCGTTTGAGCACGCGCAGCACACGGCCACGGGCGTTGGTCTCGACTTCCTCGTAGCCGACCTGGCCGTGCAAGGCGTCCTCGTAGAAGCGCTCGATGCCGGTCTTGCCGATATGGTGGGTGCCGCTGTAGTTCACCGGGTCGAGGGTTTTCAGCTCTTTCTCGTTGATGCGCCCCACATAACCCACCGAATGGGCGAAATGCGCACCCTGCGGATAATGCCGCACCAGCTGGGCAACCACTTCCACACCTGGCAGGCGGAACTGGTTTACCGCCACCCGGGCGATCTGCTCTTCATTCAGCTCGAACAGGATCGGCACGGGTTCGAAAGGCCTACGGCCCTGACGCATGCGCTTTTCGAACAACGCGCGGTCGTCGGCCGTCAGCTCCAGCACTTCGACGATGGTATCCAGCACTTCTTGCCAGTTACCCGCACGTTCGCGGGTCATCGACAGGCTGAAGCTGGGCCGGTTGTCGGCAACGATCACCCCGTTGCGGTCGAAAATCAGCCCGCGAGTCGGCGGAATCGGCTGCACATGCACCCGGTTGTTTTCCGACAGCGTCGAGTGGTAGTCGTACTGGATGATCTGCAGGTAATACAGCCGCGCGATCAGCACACAAATAAGCAGCATGATCGCCACCGCGCCGACCACGACGCGGTTGCGCACCAGGCGGGCGTCTTTCTCGTGGTCCTTGAGACGGATCGGCTGCGACATCGGACTGCTTACAGGCTCATTTGTGGTAAGGGTGCCCGGACAACACGGTCCAGGCGCGGTAGATCTGCTCGCCGATGAGTATCCTTACCAACGGGTGCGGCAGGGTCAGCGGCGACAGCGACCAGCGTTGCTCGGCGCGCGCACAGACCTCAGGCGCAAGGCCTTCCGGGCCCCCCACCATCAAATTCACCGTGCGCGCATCCAGGCGCCAGCGGTCCAGCTCGGTCGCCAGCTGCTCGGTACTCCAGGGCTTGCCATGGACCTCGAGGGTGACAATGCGTTCCCCAGGCTGCACCTTGCTCAGCATGGCTTCGCCCTCCTGACGGATCAGGCGGGCGACGTCGGCATTCTTGCCACGGGTGTTCAGCGGGATTTCCACCAGCTCCAGCGACAGCTCGGCAGGCAGGCGCTTGGCATATTCATGCCAGCCTTCCTCGACCCACCTCGGCATGCGCGAGCCGACCGCAATCAGGCGCAAACGCACAGCGCTGCCCTTATTCGCGGTCTTTGAGCTTGTCGGAGTACTCGTGAGCGTGGTCCGGGCTGTGGTGCTTGCCATCGGCAGCACGGCTTTGCTCGGCACCCTGCCACAGACGCTCCAGGTCGTAGAACTGGCGGGCAGCGGCAGTCATCATGTGCACGATGACGTCGTTCAGGTCCAGCAGCACCCAGTCGCTGTCGCCCTTGCCTTCTTCACCCAGTGGTTGGGCGCCCTTGGCCTTCACGGCTTCGCGGACCTTTTCCAGCATCGCGTTGATCTGGCGGTTGGAGGTACCGGTGGCAATGATCATGTAGTCGGTCAGGCTGTGCTTTTCGCGCACGTCGATGACCTGAATGTCCTGGGCCTTGACGTCTTCCAGCGCTGCCTTGGTCAGGGCGACCAGTTCTTCGCCGTAAATTTTCTGCTTGGTCATATAAAACTCGTTCAACTCGTTGGATGAGGCGCCAGAGGCACCGTCAGTTGGGCGCACGATACAGTTCGTGCGCCTCGATGTAGGCCAGTACGGCGTCCGGCACCAGGAACCTCACCGATTTGCCGCTGGCCAGCAGCTGTCGGATCTGTGTAGCCGACACCGCAAGCGGCGTCTGCCAGACGAACGAAATATTTCCCGCCGGGCCGGACATGGCGGCAGGATCGCTCTCCGAGCGCGCAGCCAGCAGGTTGCGCAGCTCGTCAGGGGGTTCGACGTCGGCATCCGGGCGTTGCAGCACCAGGATGTGACAGTGTTGCAGCAGTTCGTCCCAGCGGTGCCAGGTAGGGAGGCCACAGAAGGCATCCCAGCCCAGCACCAGGAACAGCTGGTCGTTGTCGGCCAGTTCGGCGCGGATCGACTCCAGCGTATCGATGGTGTACGACGGTTTGTCACGCGCAAGCTCGCGGGCATCGACGCTCAGGCAGGCAACGCCTTGCACCGCTTCACGCACCATGGCCAGGCGGTCCTCGGCGGCCACCTGCGGGGTATCGCGGTGCGGCGGCCGGGCGTTGGGCAACAGGCGCAACTCGTCCAGCCCCATGAACTCGGCCACTTCCAGCGCGCTGCGCAGGTGGCCGATGTGCACGGGGTCGAAGGTGCCGCCTAGAATGCCGATGCGCCGGACTGCCTGGGCCTTGCTCAACTCAGCACGACCCCTGGCCGCGCAGCTGGCCATCGCCGATGACCACGTACTTCTCGCAGGTCAGGCCTTCCAGGCCGACCGGGCCACGGGCATGCAGCTTGTCGGTGGAAATGCCGATTTCCGCACCCAGGCCGTACTCGAAGCCGTCGGCGAAGCACGTCGGGGTGTTGAGCATGACCGACGCCGAGTCGACTTCAGCCATGAACTGGCGGGCTTCGCCCTGGTGTTCGCTGATGATCGAGTCGGTGTGGTGCGAGCCATAGTGGTTGATGTGCTCGATGGCCTGGTCCAGGCCGTCCACGACGCGGATCGACAGGATCGCGTCCAGGTACTCGGTGTGCCAGTCGTCTTCGCTGGCCGGTTTGGCTTCAATCAGCGCGCGGGTACGCTCGCAGCCACGCAGCTCCACGCCCTTCTCCTGGAAGCGGCGGGCCATTTCCGGCAGGAAGCGCTCGGCCACCTGCTGGTCGACCAGCAGGGTTTCCATGGCGCCACAGATGCCATAGCGGTAGGTCTTGGCGTTGAAGGCCACGTTCCAGGCCTTGTCCAGGTCGGCATGCTGGCTGACGTAGACGTGGCAGATACCGTCCAGGTGCTTGATGACCGGCACCCGGGCATCGCGGCTGATGCGTTCGATCAGGCCACGGCCGCCGCGCGGCACGATGACGTCGACGAACTGCGGCATGCTGATCAGCGCACCCACGGCTTCGCGGTCAGTGGTCTCGACCACTTGAACCACGGCTGCCGGCAGGCCGGCTTCAGCAAGGCCACGCTGGATGCAGGTGGCGATGGCGCGGTTGGAATGGATCGCTTCGGAGCCGCCGCGCAGGATGGTCGCGTTGCCCGACTTCAGACACAGGCTGGCAGCATCGATGGTCACGTTCGGGCGCGATTCGTAGATGATCCCGATCACCCCCAGCGGTGTGCGCATCTTGCCGACCTGAATGCCCGACGGGCGGTAGCTCATGTCGCGAATCGCACCGACCGGGTCCGGCAGGCTGGCCACCTGGCGCAGGCCGGTGATCATGCCGTCGATGCGTGCTGGGGTCAGCGCCAGGCGGTCCAGCAGCGCCGGCTCCAGGCCATTGGCGCGGCCGGCGGCCAGGTCCTGTTCGTTGGCGGCAGTCAGCTCGGCACGGGCAGCATCCAGCGCATCGGCGGCGGCTTGCAGGGCGCGGTTCTTCTGCGCGGTGCTGGCACGGCCGATCACCCGGGAAGCCTCACGGGCAGCGCGACCCAAGCGGGTCATATAGTCAAGAACGGACTCAGTCATGGGTTCGGTGTCTTGGCGAAGGGGAAATCGGCTGATTATAACTGCCGCGCAGGTGTACGCCCAGCGGC
>NZ_BCBJ01000050.1:0-21756 GCF_001320605.1 Pseudomonas sp. NBRC 111133
ATGCCAGCCCTGCCCGACAGCTTTTTCGACCGCGACGCCCAGACCCTGGCCAAAGCCCTGCTCGGCAAGGTTATCCGCCATCGCCACGGCGACCTGTGGCTTGCCGCGCGCATCATCGAGACCGAGGCTTACTACCTCGCCGACAAAGGCAGCCACGCCTCGCTCGGCTACACCGAAAAGCGCAAAGCGCTGTTCCTCGATGGCGGGCACATCTACATGTATTACGCCCGCGGCGGCGACTCGCTGAACTTCAGCGCTCACGGGCCGGGCAATGCGGTGCTGATCAAGTCGTCCATATTTAACCTGTAAGACTCATTTTCACGCACCTGTATTTTCATCAAGGTCGATTTTTGTGGTTGAACTCGTTCAAGCATAAAAATTGAGCACATACAAAATTTTATATAAAACACCCGATTAAGGTCCAACCCTAAATCATCATTATCGTCCAACCTAAAAAATATTTTCACTTTACTATTGACACCGTTTTTCTTTGAATTTAAGCCATAAAATGACTATCTCGAAAATCGAAATATCAAAAAAATGAGATAAAAACATATAAAAAAATACATGCACCTTTTTAGTGCACTCACGGAAATAGGTCAAAAACAGTCGATTATTTTTCTTGTGAACCATAGTAAAGGAAAAATATCACACCCTCTAAAAACGGCTATATCGTGCGTTTTAATTTTTCAAGATTTTACTGGCCAAAGTGCGTTTGCTTCTAAACATGCGAACTTGATTCGCAATAACCAGATGCTTTTGATTTTGCTCTTCTTGGATAACTCTTAAATAAGTGTCGCAAGCTGATTTTATGGGATAATTTAACTATTTTGCTTCTTGAAAATATAAGCTGCATTAAATATATACTTCTATTGACAAGATTTTGTCCTGTGGTAAATGTATATATATGAAACCACATTTTAAACTATGATATTTATTCCGCATCGCATAACACTTGAAAATCTCACTGCTAAATTATTCTTTGCAGAATGCGAGGCACAGTATGTTTATGAGCGAGCTATCGAAAAGAAACTGACTTCGAAGGAATATTATCAAAACAAGTTAAACAATTCATCAGAAAGAAACCATAAAGCATTAGTCAAAGAAATACGAAATCTTGAGCAAAAAAAGACTTGGGTTGCAAATTGCGAAGAATATAAATGTTGGAAGATACAGCATAAATATGCTCTCGATGGCGATTTGAACGAAATCGTCAAAAATATCACGTTTGTTTTCAAGAGAATTCAAGAAAATCTCATTATTAAGAAAAGAAATCTCAAAAATGACGAGTGCGGCGAAAACGTGCTCTCACATATAAATCATAACTGGAATATTGGCTACAACATCAAAATTAAAGATATCAAAGGGTCAACTATAAAAGACAAGCTAATCAATATTACTGATGAGAAAAAGCTCAAATCACAAATAAAAAGGATACAAAAGCAACGAAGCGAACTTTCAAAGATGCACTCAGGTTTAATTGGTTCGGGTCAAGCATATGAGATTTGTAGTGATGAAGTTGTTCGCAATAGAGAAACTGACGAACAAAAACAATATGAATACATATTGAGCAAATACGTTGTCTATGCAAACAACAAGAAAATCCCGCTATCAAAAGTAGCAAGCACTGAAAAACAAAGATTTGCTGAGATATATATTCAAGTTATGTCATTAGACGCATACGCAAAGAGACTTGACTACAAGCCTCTTTTCATAACTTTTACCGCTCCGGCAAGGTTTCACCCAATGCCGTCAAAAGGCGTTAGTTCTTGGGATGGTTCAACGCCAAAAGAAAGCAATGACTATTTAAAAGGTTTGTGGAATGCTTTTAGAAAAGACATCCATAGACATAAGATTGAGATGAATGGTTTCTGGGCTGTCGAGCCACACAAAGACCAATGTTTTCACAAGCACGCTTTAATGTATGTAAACAAAAAGCATTTTGACGAATTAGTCATATTGATTAACAAACATTTTAGGCATTCTGAAAATGCCGTTAGAATTGAAGAAATTGACACAAAGAAAAGCAAGGCAACATCATACGTGATGAAATATCTAACTAAGTCATTCAATATGGATTTCGAGTTGAAGGGCGGCGTTCTAAATATAGATAAGTTGGAAATTTCAAATCACAAAAAAGTTAGAGCTGTTCAAGCTTTGTGGGGTGTGCGTAGATATGCAATGTTCGGCGTTAAAAACACGCTTTCATTATGGAGAGAATTAAAAAGAAAACCATTTTTTAAAGGTAAAAATGAAAACCTTGATAAAGCATTCATGTTTATTGAGAAAAACGACTTTATTGGCTTCTCGATGTTTGTTAATGGAAAGCTAAAAATAATGAGGGTCTTCAATGAAATACAAATCATGAAAGATGATTTGCTGGGCGATGTATTTGGAAAAAGTCTAGCAGGTAAATACATAATTGATTTGGTGACTGATGAAGTAATTGATATCAAATCAACTTGCAAGATAGTAGATGTTTCATTGTTTGATACTGCAGCCGGAAAATAAATATATATTTATCTATTGATTATTTATAATCGCATGTTACATTGTAACTAACAAACTGGAGAACAACAATATGAAATTAATACTAGTGGCTAGCGGAAAGAAAGAAGTCTTAAAGTCTATTAAAAAATTTGGCATAGATGGTATGTATGAGAATATTAAGAGCATACACAATGATAGCGAGTGCGACTTATTTTATGATACCGTTGACGGCGAATTTAAAGCCTTGGTAGACCAAAGTAAGGTTCCTTATGAGTATTGGGACAACTGCTTAAAGGTCTAATCAATCTGAACTCTGTCAGCCAGCTAACGCTGGTTTTATTACGCCAACTTAAATAAAAGTATATACATCTATTGACAAGTTGCAATTGCATGATTTAATGGATGTAATACTAGAACAAAGGTGTTATATGAAAAGGAAGGTTAAGGTTTATTTATTGAAATCTGAGCAAGGGCTAATGAATGAGGCATTAGAAATCACAAAGAAAAACGATTTTTCATTAGCAAGTTTTCTAAATGCTTGCATAGAGCAATATGTGAAAAGTTACAGGATTAATGGTTTTGAAACCAACATACATCTTGATGTTGAGATAAAGAAATACAAGAGAACTAATAAGCAATGAGGGATATATGAATGGAGTTAAATACTTAGTAATAGCAATCGCAATAGCAACAACATTTAATGCAAATGCTGAATATATTGTTAAAATCCCAATCGAGCAAGCATCTGGTGGTTTTTTAACTGATGACAGTATCACATTCACAAGACCGAGCGATGTGGGTTCAAATCCTGTCGATCCAGTAACGCCTGAAAATCCTGACAGCTCAAATGAAACTCCAGTTGAAAAAACTGGTGCTGAATTGTGTGATGACAGAGTGCAACCAACGATAAATTTTTTAGCGATGAATTATTCCGAAAGCTCTTACAAATCACATGAATTTAGTGATTTATATGTTGCGATAATTGACCCTGTTCACAGGGACGGTTGCAAGGTTTTTGTCAGTATCCCTAAATCAAAAACTTATTCTTGCGTAAAAAATAATGATTATGCGGAAAGATTAGTCAGTGACCTAAGACAAAAGGGTTTTGATGGCGTATATCTTGAATCGTATGGAGCATGTCAGTAAACAAGAGAACTTGAAAGAATTAACAAATAAAAAGCCCTGATAGGGCTATTTTTTTAACTGTGGCTTTAAGTCAAACGTTACTGCTCTTTTGTTTGTCATATGTGCTTTAAATGCTTGTTCAAGCTGTTTTGCTGCTGCTGGGTCTCTTTCCTTAATTTCATCAAACACTTCATAAAAGTCCTGCCTCAAATCATATTGGCGTTTCACCTCGCCCTTTCTTTCATAGATTAGATTTTGTCTGTCCACGTATCTATGTCCGGCAATATCACTTTTGCTGGTTCCAGTGAAGAGTTTCTTATCAAGTTTTTTCTGTATGCCTTCAAACGCTTCAACAAGTTCATCATCAGAGTATGTTGAATAGTCGCCATCAATCTTGCGACTTTCAGGCTCTGCAAGCGGCTCTGGGGCAATCGGTGTGTAAAGGTCACTCGCAATAGGCTCATCTGGTTTAGGTGTCTCTATGACTTTCGTAGGAGCCTCTGCGACAGGTATAGGGTTGGATAGCTCAAACTCTTTCATCAAGTCATCAATCAAATCATCATTAGTAGGTGCAACCTGTTCTTGTTCAACCTGACTTGTTGGTTCTGTGGCCTTCTCTAGTGCGTTCTCAACGGGTGTAGGCACGACAGGCTCAACTGGTTTAGGTGGCTCTACGGCTTTCTTGGTCTTCCATTTTTGAGCTTGTAATTCATAGTCAGCTTTTCTTTGTTCAAGCTCTTTCAAGTCTTGTTGAGTGGGTTTATATCCTGACAATGTGAAACCTTTATCTTCAAGGTTCATCATCTTGAACTCCATCCACATTTTCTTTTTTGCGTATTCTGGGCCATTCACATAGAGCGGCCCCGGCTTCTTCATGTCAGTTGTTAGGCGTTGAAGTCCAGCTTTTATACTGTCTCTTGATAAGTCTTGAAATGTAACTTTTGAAGGGTCTTTGTGGTATTCAAAAGCCTTCTGGCTGGTAGAGTTTTTAAAGAAGTGCTCCACATTGTTGCCGGATTCTTGATGTGTAAATTTCTTTTCAAGGACAGTTTTGTATTTATTCTTTTTAAGAAATTCAACATCTTCATTTGTAGAAAGGTTTAATTCCTCATTGTATCTACGAGCTTTTTTTGAATAGTGCTCCATCAATTGACTGAATTGGTGCTGCTCTTGAAGCTTGTTTTTTAGTTTCGAGTGTTGAATACCCAACTCACTGGCCTTGAACGTTTGGCCTTCTTTTTCTAATGAATAGGAGTTCTGTCCATTCGGGATAATGTCAAACCCTTGCTTGTGAAGGTTAGCAAGGAAAGCCGTTGTTGTGGTTGCACCAATGAAAGCTTTTTCAATTTGAGACTTGAATTGTTTTTTATGTGATTTGATACCTCTTACTTCAAGAGCTTTTTCGTGGTTGCTCTCTGGTGGTTTTGTTTCTAAGTCAGGGTTTAAAGATTTCCTATTTTCGACTTTAAATAGATTGTGCTTATGTTCAAGCTCAGTCAATTTAGCTTCAATAATTCTGTAATCATCAACTTGATTATATATTTTATTATTGAAGTCTCTGGGTGCCCATACAAAGTGGACATGGATTTGTTTAGTGTCTGTATGGACAGCAAAAGCGTGCTCACGGTTTAATCCGTGAGTATCTGAATAAAGTTCTTTTGCTATGGCAAGAGCTTGTTCGGGTGTGATTTTGTCGGATGGGTCAAAAGATACCATTTCGTGAAAACTGGTATTTTGCTGCTTGCCTTTGCAAGCCTTATCGAATTTCTTGGCTAGAAACTCTATAAATTCTTGCGTTGTTCCTGTTTGAAGTCTGTTGCTCTCTATAAGGGCTGATTTCTTCAAAGCATATCCAAGGGTGTTTTGTGTTTCTCCTTTTGACTTCTGCGTGCTCAATTTCTCTCTTATCATACTATCCTGCGGCTGTTTATTTTAAAGTGATTTTTTCTTCGTGCTCAACAAGCTTTGAATAAAGTTGGTCAAAGGTTTTTTTGGCATTATTGAACAACTCAATATTTTTCTCTACCAAATCCACTTTCCCCAAATTAATTGCCCTTGCCATTTGATTTAAATTATTTCCCATTTTATTCAAGTCAGCCTCTGCCTTCCCAACATACTCGATAAATCTTTCATTTCTTATCTCGATAACATTGCACCCATTAACTGCTAGATGTTCAATGTACTTCGCCTGACTAATGCCCAGCAAAGCTGCCTTAGCAACAATTTTGTCTTTTGCTTCTTTTGAAACTCTGACATTAAATTGCTCACCATTTCTTTTTTTCTTACTCATAGTTGTCCTCGTAATATGTTTATTTTCTGGAATGTCCGAAGACATTTCAGCTACCTGCTTTTGATTTTATTTTCAAACGAAGTGCAGAAAATCGAGCAGGGAAGTAAGTGAAAAATGTCGAAGACTTTTGAACGGTAGGATAAAAACGAAGTTTTTTCCTATACATTCCCATTGCTCGCCTTCTTTTCTCTTGACTTCATATTATTATGCTAACTCAAGTTTAAAAGATTTCAATAGTGTATAGGAACAATAGTTATTGATGGCGTGTCTAGGAAGCTACCTAGGAGACTGCCTAGGACTGGTATAGGAAAGGTATAGGAATAAAAAAGCCACCTAAGAAGGTGGCCGTATTCTGGAAATAAAAGCAGATAGTAAATTAGTTCTTGTGATTCAAAATCTCGTTGATTTCATCATCACGTTGCTTGGTGTTTTCTGTCCTGAACACATTTTGAATAATGCCATTGTTAATGAATCGCTTGGCACCATTTTTGAACATCACACCATAATCATCAAGTTCAAAATCAATGACAATATGCTTAATTATTTCATGCAAGATGAGATTGATTTTTGACCGTGCCTCATAGGTGCCATTGACTTTTAATTCATCAATTGCATTGTCTATGTTTGAGTTATAAACATTCAATTGAGATATTTCAAGCCGAATAGATTTGATTTCACTATCAAGAGATTTAATGTCTATTTCTGCTTGTTTGGCTTGTGCAATCATAAACGAAGGCAAATCACCATCGTTCTCAACAAAGTTTCGCTCAAAGTTTTCAAGCAGCTTTTTCTTTTTCTCAATATCTGCTTGTAAGTTCCTTTGTTGCTTGATTAGGTTTTCAAGTGGATTATTTTCATGTAGAACATCTGCAAGATTGATTTCTTGGATAGCTTTAAGCATTACATTCTCAAAGTCTTCATAACGAAGTCTTTTTGTGATGCACTCTTTAGTGAACTTACCTTTTTTACAAATTAAGTAGTTTACTGGTTTTGGGTTTTTTGCACGTTTATCAATGCCGGGATTGAGCAAATGAATAGGACCATCACAATCGGCACACTTCAATAAACCTGTGAAAAGGTTTGTGAATAGTTTACCTCTGCGTCCTTTTCTGGTTGTGTTTGTAGCAGTGATTTGTTGGCACTGGTCAAATATTTCTTTGCTTATTACTGCTGGGAAATAGTTTTCAATTGGTTCGCCAATAGCTACCAAATCACGTTTTCCTGTATTTTGTTTCTTGGGCTGATACATTCCATATGTTGCTGGATTTCTAATTATTTTTGAGATTGTAGAAGGTTCCCAATACTCAATTCCTTTGAATGTTGGGATGTTCTGTTCATTGAGAATGTTTTTGATTTTCAGGGAACCATTGCCATTTTGGAATAGCTCAAAAATCAATCTTACGGTTTTGGCTTTGTCTTCATTCAAAACATATCGACGACGCTTTACTTGCTTGTTCTTTGTTTCGTCCATTATGTAATATGTTTCTGTATCAATCCAAGCTGGTGCTTGGGCTGTCATAGCAATTTTATGAGTAGCAGCAAGCTCACGTTTAAAAGCCCAATTCTGTAAACCTTTATCGGATTTGACCTGACTTTCTTTATTTGCACGGGATGCGTCAATCGACAATGTAATGATTGAGAAAACGTCAATTTCTTCAAGGATACGTTGTTCTTTATCACTGATAATCGCTAATTTCAAACCTTTTGAAATTATTTGATTAACCTTCATTAAAGCGTCAATTGGGCCACGCCGTGTTAAACGGTCAATGTTTTCTAAAGCAAAAACATCACCCGGTTGGAATTTGTCTTTTTCAAGGTCTTCAAAGAATTTTGTAAGTTCTTTTTGCTCTGTATCGTCCGAAAACGATGAACGTCCAATGTCTTCAAGAATATGACTATCTTCAAGCGATAGCCCATTTTTTCGGGCAAAATCTGCAATCAGGTTCCGCTGGCGTTCCAGCGAGAACCCCTTTAACTGCTCGCTTGTGGACATACGAACGTATGAGATTAGACGCGGCATTGCTTGATACCTGTGAGCCTTGGCGTTACAGGTATTATACGACAGACTTGATCAAGTCCGCCTATCCTTGGCAGGATGCCCTTTCAGGCCCCAACAGCCTGGCGCAGATGCAACTGAACAACCCCGATGCCAGCGGCCAGCTGCGCCCGGATGAGCGCCTGTGCGCGGGCCAGACCCTGCTATGCCGGGCCCTGGGCCTGAAAGTGCCGCACTGGGACGCCCAACGCTTCGACGCCGAGCGGCTGTACGTGGACGATTGCGGCAACGCCGTACCACGGGTCATCCAGGCCGCGCGCCTGGGCATCCCGCACGGGCGTGACGAACACCTGCCCTACCGTTTCGTCGATGCCGAATACGCCCGCTTCTGCACGCGGAACCCGTTACGCCGCGGCCAAGTCGAAGGCCGGGACTTCTTCATTCACGAACAAGGAAGCTGAACATGGGCCAATGGCTCGACAGCCTGACCGGCTGGCTAAGCGCCAACCCACAGTGGCTTGGCCTCGCGATTTTCCTGGTGGCCTGCATCGAATGCCTGGCCATCGCCGGCATCATCGTGCCGGGTACCGTGCTGCTGTTCGCCGTCGCGGTACTGGCCGGCAGTGGCGCCTTCAGCCTGGGGGAAACCTTGCTGCTGGGCTTCCTTGGCGGCCTTTTGGGTGATGCGCTGTCGTATACGGTGGGCAAGTACTTCCACCAGAACATCCGCCGCCTGCCCTTACTGCGCCACCACCCGGAATGGATTGGCAGCGCAGAGACCTACTTCCAGCGTTATGGCATTGCCAGCCTGCTGGTAGGCCGGTTTATCGGCCCTCTGCGGCCAATGCTGCCGATGGTGGCCGGCATGTTCGACATGCCACTGCCGCGCTTCATCGCCGTCAGCCTGGTGGCCGGCGCCGGCTGGTCGGTCGCCTACCTGCTGCCCGGCTGGGCCACTGGTGCGGCCATGCGCCTGCCGCTGCCGGAAGGCTTCTGGCTGGATGCGGGCATCATCGCCGGCACCCTGGCCGTACTGATCGGCCTTAGCCTCAACAGCAGCCTGCGTGACCAGCGCCACGGCACCCGGCTGGTAGCGGGCCTCAGTTTCATCGCCCTGGCCGGGATATTTATCGGCTGGCCTTACCTACATGAGTTCGATCAAGGCGTTATGACACTGGTTCAAGAACACCGCAGCCAGGCCATCGATGGCACCGTGGTCCTGGTGACGCGGCTGGGTGACTTCCGGACCCAGTTCTTCCTTGGCGGGCTGCTGACAGGCCTGTTGCTGCTTGCCCGGCAGTGGCGACACGCCCTGTTCGCTGTCGGCGCCCTGATGGGCACGGCGATTGCCAACGGCACACTCAAATGGCTGTTCGCCCGGGCACGGCCGGAAGTGCTGACCGACCCGTTGACCAGCTACAGCATGCCCAGCGGGCACAGCTCGGCGTCGTTTGCATTCTTTCTGGTGATGGCCGTGCTGGCGGGGCGTGGGCAGCCACCGCGGATGCGCCTGACCTGGGTGATGCTGGGTTGCATTCCGGCCCTGGCGATTGCCCTGTCGCGGGTTTACCTGGGGGCTCACTGGCCGACAGACATCCTGGCCGGAGCACTGCTGGCGTGCTGCGTGTGTGCGCTTAGCCTGACCCTGGTGCAACGGCGCCAGACACTGCCAGCCTTGCCGCAGCGGGTGTGGTGGCTGGTGTTGCCGGCGTGTATTGCGCTGCTGGCGTTCTTTGCCATGCATGCGCTGCCACAGGCGTTGCTCAGATATCAGTATTGATGTTGCCAGCGCTGGCCCTTTCGCGGGTAAACCCGCGAAAGGGCCGGTACAGGCACTACAGAACCATCATGCAAACAACTCACCCTGAATCCGCTCCAGCAGCTTCTGGATCTCCCCCAACCGCTGCTGCGGTGAGTCCAGGGTCAACAAATCCAACTTGTCCTCTTCCATGAACGGCAGCAGGTACGCCAGCTGATTGGACAGCGCCTGCCGCCCGTCCACTGGCCTCGGCATGTCCAGCGCTTCGACCATCGGGTGCTCACCCAGCGCCACCAGCAGCGCCAACAGGTCGTCGTCCGCCTCCAGCAACGGGCTGTCCGCCTGCTCCGGCAACCATTGCACCTGCCCTACCAGCAACTGGTCCTTCTGCACTTCGGTGCTGTCGAGGTTGAAGCGCCGCACACCTTCGACGCGAATACCCAGCAACCCGTTGTCTTGCTGGACGAAGTCGCGGATGACCGCCTCACAGCCAATCGAGGCGACCATAGGTGGCGCTTTGCCAACCTGCTCGCCCTCAAGGATGCACACCACACCAAAACCTTCGCCCTGCTTCATGCAGCGGCTTATCATGTCCAGGTAGCGCGCCTCGAAAATCTGCAAATCGAGAAAGCAGCCAGGAAACAGCACGGTATTGAGCGGAAACAGCGGTAGCGTCATCACAAGTCCTCAAGCCACCAGGCTGACCGCCAGCGGCAGGAACACCGCCGTGGCCACGCCCATCAGGCTCATCGCCAGCGCGGCAAAGGCGCCGCATTCGTCACTTTCCTGCAGGGCCACCGAAGTGCCCACCGCGTGCGCGGTCACGCCCAGCGACATGCCTCGCGCCTCAGGGCTGTGCACCCCGAAGCGGCTCAGCAGGGCCGGACCGAAGATGGCCCCGATCACCCCGGTAATCAACACGAACACCGCAGCCAAGGCCGCCACGCCCCCCATCTGTTCGGCCACCAGCATGGCGATCGGCGAAGTAACGGACTTCGGCGCCATGGTCATCAGGATCATGTGTTCGGCACCGAACCACCAGCCCAGCAACAGGCAGCACAGGGTGGCGAACAGGCCTCCGACTACCAGCGTAGTAAATGTGGGCCAGAACAGCTGGCGGATACGCCGCAGGTTGAGATAGAGCGGCACAGCCAGGGCGACGGTGGCAGGCCCCAGCAGGATGTTCATGATTTCGGTGCTTTTGCGGTACTCGCTGTAGTCAATACCGCACAGCAGCAATACGCCGATGACCAGCAACATCGACACCAGCACCGGCTGCAGGAAGATCCAGCGGGTCTTTTCGTAGGCCGCCAGCACAACCTGGTAGGCACCGAGCGTAATGCCGATACCGAACAACGGGTGATGGACGACTGCGTCAAGCGCGCCTTGCCAGTCGAGCATCATGGCTGCTCCTCACGTTTGCCCTGGCGCTGGATGAGCTTTTGCATCAGCACCCCGACAAACACCAGCGTCACCAGGCAGGAAATCAGCAAGGCTCCGGCAATGGCCCAGAAATCAGCGGCAATGTCCTTGGCATACACCATTACCCCTACCGCCGGCGGCACCAGCAACAGCGGCAGGTAGCGCAGCAGGCTACTGGCGGCCTCGTTCAACGGCTTGCCCACCTCACCGCGAGCCATGAGAAAGAACAACAGCAGCAACAGGCCAATAATCGGCCCCGGCAAAACCGGCACCAACAGGTGATTGATCGCCGTCCCCAGCAGCTGGAACAGCACCAGCCAGGTCAAACCACGCAACAGCATAAGCATCTCCCTCGGGCATGGTGGCCATTATAAGCACGCCCGGCTATAGACCGATATTCGCCGAAAAGCGGGCAACTTGACTGAAACGGTTAGCCGTGCTGATCTTGCACTTTCGTACCAACTGACAACCTGGAGAGTCCGCGATGCCCTATGTACCGGTTACAGAGCTTTCGCAGTACGTTGGTAAGGAACTGGGCCGCTCTGCCTGGCTCAAGATCGACCAGCAGCGCATCAACCTGTTCGCCGAGGCAACCGGCGATTTCCAGTTCATTCATGTCGACCCTGAGAAGGCGGCAAAAACACCGTTTGGCGGCACGATTGCCCACGGTTTCCTGACCTTGTCGCTGATCCCCAAGCTGATCGAGGACATCCTGATCCTGCCGCAAGGGCTGAAGATGGTGGTGAACTATGGGCTGGACAGCGTCAGGTTCATTCAGCCGGTCAAGGTCGACAGCCAGGTGCGTTTGAAGGTGGACCTGGCCGAGGTGACCGAGAAAAAGCCGGGGCAATGGCTGCTGAAGGCGATTGCCACGTTGGAAATAGAAGGTGAAGAGAAGCCTGCTTACATAGCTGAGTCGCTGTCGCTCTGCTTTGTCTGATGGTTTTTGGGGGCGCTGCGCGCCCCCTTCCCAAGCCGATCCACAAATCCCCCGCACTCGCGTAAACTGCCAGCCTTCGCGCAGCCTAGGGCTGCCCCTGTCGATTTACCAAAGGTGCCCGCCATGCCCTGGCTGCAAGTACGCCTGGCCATCAGCCCGGAACAAGCCGAAACCTACGAAGACGCCCTGCTTGAAGTCGGCGCCGTCTCGGTCACGTTCATGGACGCCGAAGATCAACCGATCTTCGAGCCAGACCTCAACACCACCCCGCTGTGGTCGCACACCCACTTGCTGGCATTGTTCGAGGCCGATGCCGACCCTGAGCAGGTGTTCGCCCACCTGCGCCTGCTGACCGGCGCAGATCTGCCCGAGCACCAGGCCGAAGTGATCGAGGACCAGGACTGGGAACGCAGCTGGATGGACAACTTCCAGCCGATGCGTTTCGGCCAACGCCTGTGGATCGTGCCGAGCTGGCACGATGCCCCGGAAAAGGACGCCGTCAACCTGCTGCTCGACCCGGGCCTGGCCTTCGGCACCGGCACCCATCCCACCACTGCCCTGTGCCTGGAATGGCTCGACGGCCAGCAACTCGAAGGCACCCAGGTGCTGGACTTCGGCTGCGGCTCGGGCATCCTGGCCATTGCCGCGCTGCTGCTGGGCGCCCGTGAAGCCGTCGGCACCGACATCGACGTGCAGGCCATCGAGGCTTCGCGCGACAACGCCCAGCGCAACGGCATTGCCGATGAAAAGCTGGCGCTGTACCTGCCCGAGCATATGCCGGCCATGCAGGCCGACGTGCTGGTCGCCAACATCCTGGCCGGCCCGCTGGTATCGCTGGCGCCGCAATTGTCCCGCCTGGTCCGCCCAGGTGGCCTGCTGGCCCTGTCGGGCATCCTCGCCGAGCAGGGCGAAGAAGTGGCTGCCGCCTACGCTGCCGACTTCGAACTGGACCCGATCGTCGTACGCGACGGCTGGGTGCGCATCAGTGGTCGCCGCCGTTAAGCGGGCCTAGAATAGTCTTCTGCACAGCTCCCGGATTGCCGCATGACCGACAGTTTCGTCACCCAGTGCCCGCATTGCCAGACCAGCTTTCGCGTCACCCACCACCAGCTGAGCGTGGCTCGCGGTGTGGTGCGCTGCGGTCACTGCTTGCAGGTGTTCAATGCCGCCAAGCAGTTGCTGGAGCAGAACCGCGCCAATGCCCCAGCGGTGGCTGCGCCAGTACCCGCTGTGCCGGCCGAACCGCTGATCGAGCAGGCGCCCCCCCCTGAGCCCGCCGTCGAAGTACGCAACGATAGGCCTGACGATGCCTGGGCGCTTACCGCCCAGGCCCTGGATGAGCTTGACCTCGACAAGGAACTGGAGCGCCTGGAACGTCGTGGCCAACCGGCCCCCACACGCCCGACCAACCTGGATGGCGGGCTGCAGGCACGGCGCGACGAACTGCACCCGGACGAGCACGCAGACGACCTGTTCGGCACAGCCACCGACGAGCCCTTTGAACCCCAACAGCCGGCAGAAGCCGCCCCGGTGCTGTTGGAGCCAGAGCCCCTGGCACTGGACCTGAAACCGGCACCCGGCGAGCGCACCGAACCGACCCTGGGCAGCAACCTTGACCTGGAGATCGATGACGAGCCACCCGTCCACCGCGCCCCCGAAATCGATGAGCAGCCCGCCTTCAGCGAGCCACTGGGCGCCAGCGATGACGAAATACCGGAAAAAGGCCTGAGCGCCCGCGACGATGAGCCGCTGGCGCTGCACCTGTCGGCCCGCGACGACGAACCTGACGAGCCCCTACCCGGCGGCCGCCTTGAACCAGGCCTTGCCAGTAAACCCGAGCGCCCGGTACGCAAGGAACCGCTGGTCGACGTGGTCGACGACCCGCTGCAGCTGGGCTGGGAAAAACCCGCCCCCAACTGGGGCAAGCGTTTGTTGTGGGGCTTTCTGACCTTGCTGGCTGCTGGCCTGCTGGCCTTCCAGTACGTGTGGTTCCACTTCGACGAAATGGCCCGCCAGGACCAGTACCGGCCAATCTTCCAGCAGATCTGCCCGATGGTCGGTTGCCAGGTGCCCACCCGGGTCGATATTGCACGCATCAAGAGCAGCAACCTGGTAGTGCGCAGCCACCCCGACTTCAAGGGTGCACTGATTGTCGATGCGATCATCTACAACCGCGCCCCCTTCTCCCAGCCGTTCCCGCTGCTGGAGCTGCGCTTTGCCGACCTCAATGGCCAGCTGATCGCCAGCCGTCGCTTCAAGCCCAGCGAGTACCTGTCGGGCGAGTTGGCCGGGCGTGGCGAAATGCCCAGCCAGACGCCGATCCATATCGCCCTGGACATCCTCGACCCGGGGCCGAAGGCCGTGAACTATAGCCTGAGCTTCCGTTCGCCGGAATAAGCGACAAGCGGCAAGCTTCAAGCCACAAGACAAGCGAGCCGATAGCCGGCCTGCTCCCTCTTGCAGCTTGAAGCTTGCTGCTTGTCGCTCGCCCTGATTGTTCAGATTTTATCCAAATCCATCTTTATCCGGTCACCGAGAGCGGGTATCATGCCAACCCTTTTTCGAACTCCAAGATTCGGCCCCACAACAGGGATCACCTATGTCGGCGGTACGCATCGGCCAATACACACTACGTAACAACCTGATCCTCGCGCCCATGGCCGGGGTCACGGACCAGCCTTTCCGTACACTTTGCCAGCGCCTGGGCGCGGGCATGGTGGTGTCGGAAATGGTCAGCAGCGATATGAGCCTGTGGAACAGCCGCAAATCGAGCCTGCGCCGCATCCATGAAGGTGATCCCGAGCCACGCTCGGTGCAGATCGCCGGCGGTGATGCGCAAATGATGGCAGCGGCGGCAAAGGCCAACGTCGAAGCGGGCGCCCAGATCATCGATATCAACATGGGCTGCCCGGCAAAAAAAGTCTGCAACAAAGCTGCAGGCTCTGCTTTATTGAGAGATGAAGCCTTGGTCCACGAAATCCTCCACGCCGTTGTCGGCGCCGTGGATGTTCCGGTGACCCTGAAGATCCGCACCGGTTGGGACCGGGCGAACAAGAACGGCCTGAACGTGGCGAAGATCGCCGAACAGGCCGGCATCCAGGCGCTGGCGGTGCATGGCCGCACACGCGCAGACCTGTACACCGGCGAAGCCGAATACGACACCATCGCTGCCATCAAACAGGCGGTGTCTATCCCGGTTTTTGCCAACGGCGATATCACTTCGCCAGAAAAGGCCCGGGCGGTGCTGGATGCCACCGGGGTCGACGGCCTGTTGATCGGCCGCGCCGCCCAGGGGCGGCCGTGGATCTTTCGCGAGATCGAGCATTACCTGCGCACTGGCGAACACCTGCCAGCGCCGCAGCTGGACGAAGTGGAACGCATCCTGCTGGAGCACCTGGCCGCGCTGCATGCCTTCTATGGCGATGTGATGGGCGTACGTATCGCCCGCAAGCACGTTGGCTGGTACCTGGCAACACGACCCGGCGGCAAGGAGTTTCGCTCCCGGTTCAACGCTTTGGAAGACACACAAGCGCAGTGCGCCAACGTTCACGCGTTTTTCAGTGAACGTCGACAGAGCCTTGAGACAGAGGACGGACAAGGGGTGGCCGCATGACGATGATGACCGAGACATTTGTGAGTGGAACAACGCCCGTGAGCGACAACGCCAACCTGAAACAGCACCTCAACACGCCGAGCGAAGAGGGCCAGACCCTTCGCGACAGCGTCGAGAAGGCGCTGCACAACTACTTCGCCCACCTGGAAGGCGCGACCGTCACGGACGTGTACAACCTGGTGCTCTCCGAAGTCGAGGCGCCCCTGCTCGAATGCGTGATGAACTACGTGAAGGGCAACCAGACCAAAGCCAGTGAGATGCTCGGGCTGAACCGAGGCACACTGCGCAAGAAGCTCAAGCAGTACGACTTGCTGTAAGCCAGAATCCCAACCAGAAAAGGCGGCTCCCTGAACAGAGGCGCCTTTTTTGCTGACTCCACCGCGTTATTGGAACCCGAAATGACCGACCAGACTACCCGCCTGCCAGTCCGCCGCGCCCTGATCAGCGTCTCCGACAAGACCGGTATCCTCGAATTCGCCCGTGAGCTGCAACAGCTCGGTGTCGAGATCCTGTCTACCGGCGGCACCTACAAGCTGCTCAAGGACAACGGCGTGAACGCGGTGGAAGTGGCCGACTACACCGGCTTCGCCGAAATGATGGATGGCCGGGTCAAGACCCTGCACCCGAAGATCCACGGCGGCATCCTCGGCCGTCGCGGCACCGACGACGCCATCATGAACGAGCACGGCATCAAGCCGATCGACCTGGTCGCGGTCAACCTGTACCCGTTCGAAGCCACCATTTCCAAGCCTGGCTGTGACCTGCCGACCGCTATCGAGAACATCGACATCGGCGGCCCGACCATGGTCCGTTCGGCTGCCAAAAACCACAAAGACGTGGCCATCGTGGTCAACGCCAGCGATTACGCCGGTATCGTAGAAGGCCTCAAGGCCGGTGGCCTGACTTACGCCCAGCGCTTCGACCTGATGCTCAAGGCGTTCGAGCACACCGCTGCCTACGACGGCATGATCGCCAACTACATGGGCACCATCAACCAGGCCAAGGACACCCTTTCGACTTCCGACCGCAGCGAATTCCCGCGCACCTTCAACAGCCAGTTCGTCAAGGCCCAGGAAATGCGTTACGGCGAGAACCCGCACCAGAGCGCGGCGTTCTACGTAGAAGCCAAGAAAGGCGAAGCCAGCATTTCCACCGCCATCCAGCTGCAAGGCAAGGAGCTGTCGTTCAACAACGTGGCCGACACCGACGCCGCGCTGGAGTGCGTGAAGAGCTTCGTCAAGCCGGCTTGCGTCATCGTCAAGCACGCCAACCCGTGCGGCGTGGCCGTTGTGCCTGAAGACGAAGGCGGCATCCGCAAGGCCTACGACCTGGCCTATGCCACCGACACCGAGTCGGCATTCGGCGGCATCATTGCCTTCAACCGCGAGCTGGACGGCGAAACCGCCAAGGCCATCGTCGACCGCCAGTTCGTCGAAGTGATCATCGCGCCGAAAATTTCCCAGGCTGCCCGTGAAGTGGTTGCCGCCAAGCAGAACGTACGCCTGCTTGAGTGCGGCGAATGGCCTGCCGAGCGCGCTGCCGGTTGGGACTTCAAGCGCGTCAACGGTGGCCTGCTGGTACAGAGCCGCGATATCGGCATGATCACCGCCGATGACCTGAAAATCGTCACCAAGCGTGCCCCGACCGAGCAAGAAATCCACGATCTGGTATTCGCCTGGAAAGTGGCCAAGTTCGTCAAGTCCAACGCCATCGTCTACGCCAAGCAGCGCCAGACCATCGGCGTAGGCGCTGGCCAGATGAGCCGGGTCAACTCCGCCCGCATTGCTGCAATCAAAGCTGAGCATGCTGGCCTGCAGGTGCAGGGCGCGGTCATGGCCTCAGACGCGTTCTTCCCGTTCCGTGATGGCATCGACAATGCGGCTAAAGTGGGTATCAGCGCCGTGATCCAGCCGGGTGGTTCGATGCGTGATGCTGAAGTCATTGCTGCAGCCGACGAAGCCGGCATTGCAATGGTCTTCACCGGCATGCGCCACTTCCGCCACTGATTTACGGCAATCGGCCGCACTGAAGCAGGCATCTGCTGCGTTGGGGCCAGTTCCGCTGATGCTCATTGCCAGAAGGCAACTCCGCTCATCGGAACCGGCCCCGCCTTGCATCTACCTGCTTCATTGCGACCTCGTACAGTGTGAGGCCTTGCCTCCCGTCCGAAAGAATTCGAGGTTTTGACATGAAAGTTTTGATCATCGGCAGCGGCGGCCGTGAGCACGCCCTGGCCTGGAAAGTTGCCCAGGACCCACGCGTCGAGAAAGTCTTCGTTGCCCCGGGCAACGCCGGCACCGCCATTGAAGCCAAGTGCGAAAACGTCGCTATCGACGTCTGCGCCCTGGAGCAACTGGCCGACTTCGCCGAAAAGAACGTCGACCTGACCATCGTCGGCCCTGAAGCACCGCTGGTCATCGGCGTAGTAGACCTGTTCCGCAGCCGTGGCCTGGACTGCTTCGGCCCAACCAAGGGCGCGGCCCAGCTGGAAGGTTCCAAGGCCTTCACCAAGGACTTCCTGGCACGCCACAAGATCCCGACCGCCGACTACCAGAACTTCACCGAAATCGAGCCTGCACTTGCCTACCTGCAAGAGAAAGGCGCACCGATCGTGATCAAGGCCGACGGCCTGGCTGCGGGCAAAGGCGTGATCGTCGCCATGACCCTCGAAGAAGCCGAAGCCGCCGTGCGTGACATGCTGGCCGGTAACGCCTTTGGTGAAGCCGGTTCGCGTGTGGTGATCGAAGAGTTCCTCGACGGCGAGGAAGCCAGCTTCATCGTCATGGTCGACGGCCACAACGTGCTGCCCATGGCCACCAGCCAGGACCACAAGCGCGTCGGCGACCAGGACACCGGCCCGAACACCGGCGGTATGGGTGCCTACTCCCCTGCCCCGGTGGTCACCGCCGACGTGCACCAGCGTGTGATGGACCAGGTCATCTGGCCGACCGTGCGCGGCATGGCCGAGGAAGGCAACGTCTACACCGGCTTCCTCTACGCAGGCCTGATGATCGACAAGGCGGGCAACCCCAAAGTCATCGAGTTCAACTGCCGCTTCGGCGACCCTGAAACCCAGCCGGTCATGCTGCGCCTGGAGTCGAGCCTGGTGCTGCTGATCGAAGCCGCCTTCGCCAAGGCGCTGGACAAGGTCGAAGCCCAATGGGACCCGCGCCCAAGCCTGGGCGTGGTGCTGGCAGCTGGCGGTTACCCGGGCGACTACGCCAAGGGCGACGCCATCAGCGGCCTGGACGCTGCGGCCAAGATCGAAGGCAAGGTGTTCCATGCCGGTACTTCGCTCAAGGATGGCCAAGTGGTCACCAACGGCGGTCGCGTTTTGTGTGCCACTGCCATGGGCAGCACCGTCGCTGACGCGCAGCAGCAGGCTTACCGTCTGGCCAAGGAAGTAAGCTGGAACGGCAGCTTCTACCGTACCGACATCGGTTATCGGGCCATCGCCCGCGAGCGCGGTGAGCACCAGCAGTAAGTACAACCGGAACGCCGTAGCGCTTTCAGCGCACGGCATCCGGCTCGTCGACAAGGCCCGGCACGGGCCTTGCCTTCGACTTGGCGCGCCGCGCATAGTTAGTACCCGGCACATCGGCTAAGAAGGGATTTCGTAGTGCGTCGGCTTCGGATTGCCTCAGCTCTGATCGTCAGCTTGCTGACCTTGCTCTGCATGTTCCCGGCAGCTGCCGAACATGACGGAGGCTGGACCGTTCTGCTCGACGAACAGGCCAACCTGCAACTGAGCGATGTGCGCTCCGAGCGCTACCGCAACCAGTTCAGCCCCCTGATTCTCGCCGAGCTGGATGCAGCGCCTGCGGAACAAGCCTTATGGCTGCACTACCGCCTGCAACCCGGCGACCAGGAACAACTGTTGCGGGTATTTGCCCCAGACCTTTCCGGCCTGGACCTCTACGCCCTCGAGGGCGACCAACTTCTGCGTCAGCTGCACCACGGACGCCTGGCCGGCAACGCCAGCCCCACCCTGCGTGGCAGCGACCATGTATTACCCCTGCCCAACAGCAAACAACCGCTGGACATCTACCTGCGCCTCGTTTCCGAACACCAGCTGCGCCCGGCCATCAGCCTGGAGCCGGCAGCCGTAGCGGCCTCAGACCAAAGCCAGCCCCTGCTGTTCGGCATGCTGTTCGGCGGCCTGGTGATGCTGATCATGCACAACCTGATCCGCTTCCTCTACAGCCGCTCCACCACCACCCTGATCCTGGCGCTGTACCACGGCCTGATGCTGCTCAGCGGCCTGATCCTGCTGAACCTCAGCGGCCCTTGGTGGCATGTGTGGCACAACGCGCAAACACCGGCCGCCTACCTGACGCTGGTGCTGGCAGGCCTGGCCGGGCTGTATTTCACCCAACACTTCTTCACACCGTGCAATTCGCCACGGCTTAACCGCCTGCTGCAAGGTGAAATGCTGGTGGTCGGGATCAGCGGCCTGGTGCTGCTGTTTGTCGACACCCTGCCCCTCAACCTGATGACCTACGCCCTGCTGGCCTTGGGCAGCGTGAGCATGCTGCTGGTCAGCAGCTACCACTGGTACCGTGGCTATGCACCCGGACGCCTGTTTAGCCTGGCCATGGTGGTGTTCAACCTGGGTGGTCTGGTACTGCTGCCGGCCTTGCTGGGCTTGACCCGCACCTCGACGCCCTGGTTGCTGTGCATCCTGTTGGGCCTGACCGTGGTCAGCGGCCTGCTGCTGAACCTGGCCGTCAGCGAACGCCTGCGGCGCATGAGCGAGGAGCGCTTCAGCGCCAGCCGTGCATTGGCCGCCAGCGATGCCGAAATCAACGCCAAGGCTGAGTTCCTGGCCAAGATCAGCCACGAAATCCGCACCCCCATGAATGGTGTACTGGGCATGACCGAGCTGTTGCTCGGCACACCGCTGTCGGTCAAGCAACGCGACTACGTGCAGACCATCCACAGTGCCGGCAACGAGCTGCTCACGCTGATCAACGAAATTCTCGACATTTCCAAGCTGGAGTCCCGGCAGATCGAGCTGGATGATGTGCAATTCGACCTTAACGCGCTGATCGAGGACTGCCTGAACATCTTCCGCGCCAAGGCCGAGCAACAGAACATCGAGCTGATCAGCTTCACCCAGCCACAGGTGCCGCGCGTGATCAGTGGCGACCCGACACGCCTGCGCCAGGCCTTGTCGAGCCTGCTGGAGAATGCGCTGAAAAACACCGACCAGGGCGAGATCCTGCTGGTGGTGGCGCTGGACCAGCGTGGCGATGTGCCCCGTTTGCGCATTGCCGTGCAGGACAGCGGCGAGCCGTTGCCCGCCGCCGACCGCGAAGCCTTGCTGCAGGCCGAGTTGCACAGCCACCATTTCCTGTCCAGCAACAAGCTGGGCGGGCACCTTGGCCTGGTCATTGCCAAGCAGCTGATCGGCCTGATGCAGGGCGAGTTCGGCATCAAGAGCAGCACGGGCATGGGCAACACCCTGTGGCTGACCCTGCCGCTGGACCCTTCACGCCTGGAGCAACCACCGGCCGACCTCGACGGCCCCCTACGCGATGCCCGTGTGCTGGTGGTGGACGACAACGACACCTGCCGCAAGGTGCTGGTACAGCAGTGCAGCGCCTGGGGCATGAACGTCAGCGCGGTGCCATCGGGCAAGGAAGCTCTGGCGCTGCTGCGTACCAAAGCGCACCTGCGTGACTACTTCGACGCCGTGCTGCTGGACCAGAACATGCCCGGCATGACCGGTATGCAGTTGGCCGCCAAAATCAAGGAAGACCCGAGCCTGAACCACGACATCCTGGTGGTGATGCTCACCGGCATCAGCAATGCGCCGAGCAAGGTCATTGCGCGCAATGCCGGGGTCAAGCGGATACTGGCCAAGCCGGTGGCCGGCTACACGCTGAAAACCACCCTGGCCGAAGAGCTGGCCCAGCGCGGCCGCGAGCAGGCGGTGCCTGCCAGCCTGCCAGGCATCCCTCAAGCGCTGGACCTGCCCGGCAACTTCCGCGTGCTGGTCGCCGAGGACAACAGCATTTCGACCAAGGTGATCCGCGGCATGCTCGGCAAGCTCAACCTCGAGCCCGACACGGCCTGCAATGGCGAAGAAGCCCTGCAGGCGATGAAAGCGCAGCACTAT
>NZ_BCBJ01000051.1:0-47613 GCF_001320605.1 Pseudomonas sp. NBRC 111133
TGTTGATGGACTGCGAGATGCCGATACTGGACGGCTTCTCCGCTACCCAGCAACTGCGCGCCTGGGAAGCGGCCAACCAGCGCCAGCGCACGCCGGTGGTGGCGCTGACGGCGCACATTCTGGCCGAACACAAGGAACGCGCACGGCTGGCGGGCATGGACGGGCACATGGCCAAGCCGGTGGAATTGTCACAGTTGCGGGAGCTGATCCAGTACTGGGCCAACCAGCGGGAAACCAAGGCAGATCCGGCGCATACTTCCTAGCTGACACAAGCATCTGCATTGCTGAGGACTACGCCCCATGCTCCATGAGTTGTTCAGCGTCTACCTGAAAATGCTCGTGCTCTACAGCCCGTTCTTCGTGCTGTCGTGCTTCATCAGCCTGACCCGTGGCCACTCCAGCAAGGAGCGCAAGCAACTGGCCTGGAAGGTGGCCTTCGCGGCGCTGGTCGCCAGCGTGCTGCTGTACCTGTTCGGGCGGGTGATTTTCGGTATTTTTGGCATCACCGCCGATGCCTTCCGCATCGGTGCCGGCAGCGTGCTGTTCATCTCGGCCCTGGGCATGGCCCAGGGCAAACCGGCCGTGCAGGCCGACAACGTGCAGCAAGATGTGACCATCGTACCGCTGACCATCCCACTGACCGTCGGCCCCGGTACCATTGGTGCCCTACTGGTGATGGGCGTCGGCCAGCCGCACTGGGATGACAAGTTGCTGGCCATCATCAGCATTGCCCTGGCCAGCTTCACCGTAGGCCTGGTGCTGTACCTGTCACACGGTATCGAACGCATTCTTGGCGAGCAGGGCCTGCAGATCGTCAGCCGCTTGATGGGCCTGTTTGTCTGCGCATTGGCAGCGCAGATCATCTTTACCGGTATTAAAGGTTACCTGATGCCCTAAACCTCCATTTCATGGATTTCCTTCAAGGCAATCTTTACCAGTGCCCGCTCGACACTGCGGCGACGTTCCTGATTGAACAGGCGTGTATTGAAACGCACCAGCTCTGCGGCCACCCACATGTTGCGGCGCTCGCGAAACAGAAAGCCATTGGTGAATACCGCCGTGTTGCCAGCCTCGTGGTACACCACAATGTCCACGTAGTTACCGCTGACTGGCGCACAGGACAACAGTTGAAACTGCGCTCGGTCCCTGCTGCGAGACTCGAAATGCAGCAAGGGTTTGCCGTTTCTCTTCAGCGCCTCGAACGCCAGCGCCATGCTGCTGGAATGCTGAGCCCCTGCCACGGCGTCGATCTTGCTCAACGCTTGATCGACAATTCTGGGCCGCTGCGGGTCCGGCCAATGGATTTCTTCAGCAGACGTCGCGTCCCACCCCAGGTACATCAACTTCTTGCGGTAGTAATCGTATTGTTCCTGCTGCGGTTCTTTAGCCATGTCTTGCAACGTCACGGTCTCGGCCCATAACGAAGCAAGCTTCACGGCCTGGCGCTGCTCAAGGCTGACGCCGGGAATGAAAGACACCAAGCTTGTGCCTACGACTACGGCTTCATGCTGTTGCATCGCCACCCTCCGGCTTCAACACGCCCAGATCAATGATTTTTCCGACATGCTGTGTTCGCTCAAGCAGATCGTGCAGGCCTTGGCGATGAGCGACAGTCAGGTATTCGCTCAATGTTCCGGCACTGGCCCGCAGGTCTATCCCCTCGGCAGGTGTAGGCTGCAAACGGGTATCGGGACGAATCTGTGATGCAGGCAAGGCACTCTTGAACGCCAACCCACACATATCCAGAGACGCATCAGGCAACATCACGCCCAGCTCGTAGGCGCACTGTGTGGTCTTGTCCTGCTCCGCCAGCGTGAAGGGCTGTAGGTGCTTCTGAATCACCACCTGCGAGAGCAGGGTAACGGCAGCCCGCAGATGGCCCGACAGGCTGGGATGACGGGCCTGCAAATCGTCGCTGAGCCGCTGAACCGGCACCAGTGATTGCCCAACCTGCGCCTGCTGGTGATCACTGCGACTGCGCACGATCACCCAGCCTCGCTCCTCCAGGGCCGTACGGTATCCGCTGTACCAGCGCCCGTAGTGGGTAAACCGTGAGCCGTTCAATTTGTCCGAACGCAGTTGGGCAAACAGAATCGAGTCCAGCGCATACTGCCTCAAAGGCTGCGCCGCGTCCGCGACCAGCAGCGCGGTGCCGCCAACGAGCCACAAGGAGTAGTCTTCCTTACTCATTGCAATACCTCGAATCTCAAACGTGCAGAATGAAGAACGGGGCCCGCAGGCCCCGTTTGCTGTCAAATCTCGTATTCGTCGGCGGCCTTGACGGCCTTGTCCGCGAGTTTCTGTTCGATCGTTGCACGAACCTGATCGGTGTACACCACTTCGTTCAAGGCAAGTACAGCCGAACCGCAGTAACGGTCCTTGCTCGAACTCTTCCATTCGAACACCGTGGTATTCAGGTCGTTTTCGCTTGGCGAAGCGCTGAATGCGTTGACCAGCATGAACAATTCGCCCTCGGGCGTTTCGATGCACGTCCCCAATCCCGTGGTCGAGACGGGGTTGCCTTTGACGTTCTGTTTGTAGATTTTCTGTGCGTCTTCGATGTTGCCGAGTGCAGTGATGGCATCGCCGGCCAGCTTGGCCATGGCCTCGCCTACCGGCCCGCCGAGCAGGGCTTTACCTGCGGCACTGGCGACCTTGAACGCGATCGGGCCCATGGTCAGCGATGCGCTCTTGTCATAGTCACGTTCGTAAGAACGTCGGCCCGCCACCCAGCCCAGGGTACGCATCACTTCCAGAAACTTGTTGAACCAGGCTTCGGACTCTCCGTCACGGTCATGCAGCCTGGACGCCACGCGAGAAGCAAACTGGAAGGTGGTCTTGGCATCGCGCCGGCTTTGCGCCGACATACCTGCGCTCAGCGCCAGAAGAGATTGTTCGACAACAGCGATGCTATCGCCACTGGAAGCGTTGATATCGTTCATGTAAAGGGTCCTTGAATGCCCCGATGGGAATCATCGAGGGGCATTCACCCTATGCCGTAAACGACGAGGGAACAGGCATGAACCGGTTCCCTCGGTACCTCACTCGGCTGCCGGGTACCAGCGAGGGGTATACACCCACTGCTTGCCGTCAGCACTGGGGAATTGGCAGGTCGTGGACGACCCGACCAGAACCATGGTGCGCATGTCGACCATTTCTGGCAGCAATTCGGCCAATTTGACTACCTTCAGCGTCTGCCCCGGCCTACCGATGTCACGGCCAAGGACTACAGGGGTGTTGCCATCGCGATGACGGCGCACGACTTCCAGCGCCACCCCAAGCTGGTGCGGTCGGGACTTGGAAATCGGGTTGTAGAAGGCCAATACCAGGTCAGCCTGGGCCGCCAGGTCCAGGCGCTTCTCGATGATGGACCAGGGTTTCAGGTTGTCCGAGAGCGACATCACGCAGAAGTCATGCCCCAGCGGTGCACCTGCCTGGGCGGCCGTCGCGAGCGAGGCAGATACGCCAGGCAGTATCTCGAGGTCGACACGGTGCCACGCCGGGTCAGTGGACTCATGCAACGCTTCAAGCACCGCAGCAGCCATGGCGAACACACCCGGGTCACCCGACGACACCACCACCACCGAACGGCCCTGAGCCGCCAGCTCGAAGGCATGCCGGGCGCGCTGCATCTCTTCACGGTTGTCGGTGCAGTGCAGCACCTGGTCGTCACGGAACGGCCCGGCCATGCGCACGTAGGTTTCATAGCCGAGTACGTCTTCGGCACGCGCCAGCTCGGCCTTCACCGCCGGCACCATCAGTTCGGCAGCGCCCGGCCCCAGGCCGATCACGGCCAGACGACCACGACGGCGGCCAACCTGCGCCACCTCGACCGGGGCTGGCGCCACGGCAATGGCCACACCCTCAAGCTCGGTCAGCCGGGCATCGGGCAACGCCGCCGCAAGCATGCTGGCCACACCGTCTGGGTTGGCAGCGAAACGCAAGGCCACACCCAACGCCTGCGCGGCCTCACGCAAGCCGCTGTCGGCCATGGCCTGCTCGTCCGCCAGCAGGCAAGCCACTGATGGCTCGGCGATGCCGGCCTGCTGCAGTGCGGCACGAATACCGTGCAAGTTACCACCTGCAACAGCCACAACCACCGAACGCGGGTGAATCAGCAGTTCGTCGCGGTTGGCCGGGCGCGCCTGATGCCCCACATGAATGGTGCGCCGAGCCGCCTCGCTGGCCGGTAACTGCGCCTGCTGCAGCCAGGGGGCATCACCTTCGATACGCACCGATTCGCCGGCCAGCAAGTCGGAGACAAAGCGCTTGCCCTGCTCGATATCCGCCAAGGCATAACCCTGCGGCGGGTTCAGCAAGCAGGTACCAAAACGCAGCTCGCCACTGGTGGTAATGGCAGCGGCAACCCCAAGCGCTTCAGCCAGTTCACGCGCCATCACGTTCACGCCGCTCAGGCCACCGAGAAGCGGCACTACCGCGCTGCCATCTTCGGCCACGGCCAGTACAGGCGGCTCGACGCCCTTCTCGCTGAGCAGGCTGGCCAGGCTGCGGATGACGATACCTGCAGCACACAGGGCGATGATCGGCGTGTCCTGCTGGTACAGCCGGCGCAGGGTGTCGCCGAACGCGGCGTAGTGAAGGTCGACACCTTCGACCCGGCCTTCCAGGCCATGGATCGACGCCTGCGGGTAACGCTTCTGGATACGCTGCGCGGTGGCCAGGCTGCCTGGGCCAAGGATGACGATGGCGGGTGCCTTGTGCATGTTCAACCCTGCCATTTTTCACCCGGCACGATGATCAGCGAGAAGTACGGCGACGACTGCGGGTCGACCTGGTCCAGCGGCACGATCTTCTGATTGGCCATGGTGGCCCGCTCCACATACAGCGCACGCCCGTCCAGGCCCAGTTCGGCGAGCACCTCGCGCACCTTGGGGAAGTTGCGGCCAAGCTTCATGATCACCGCAGCATCGGCGTCGGCCAGGCGGCGCTTGAGCTCTTCGGCCGGCAATACACCCGACAACACCGACAGGCTCTGGTTGCGGTACACCAGTGGCGCGCCCAGCACCGAAGCCCCACCCAGCATCGAGCAGACGCCCGGGATCACTTCGGCCTCATACCGCTGCGCCAGGCGATCGTGCAGGTACATGTAGGAGCCGTAGAAGAACGGGTCGCCTTCGCAGATCACCGCCACGTCGCGGCCGGCATCCAGGTGCTCGGCCACCTGCACGCTGGCTTCGTCGTAGAAGTCGCTGATCACCTGCTCATAGGACAGCGGCGCCGGCAGGGCCTCGGTGGTGACCGGGTAGACCAGCGGCAACAGCGTCTGCTCGGCTTGCAGGTGCGCCTCGATGATGCCGAAGGCGTTGCCACGCTTGCCCTTGGCCACGAAGTAGCCCACCACTGGCGCCTCGCGCAGCATGCGCAGGGCCTTGAGGGTGATCAGTTCAGGGTCGCCAGGGCCCACGCCCAGGCCCAGCAGTCGTCCGCGCGGCGCCATCATTCAACCTCCGTGGCCAGGGCGTTGACCGCGGCGGCGGCCATCGCGCTGCCGCCCAGGCGGCCCTGCATGATCACGAACGGCACGCCACGGCTGTCGGCGGCGAGCATGGCCTTGGACTCGGCAGCGCCGACGAAACCGACCGGGAAGCCGAGGATCAATGCCGGCTTGGGCGCGCCAGCGTCAATCATCTCCAGCAGGTAGAACAGCGCGGTTGGCGCGTTGCCAATCACCACCACGCTGCCTTCCAGATAGGGGCGCCACAGCTCAAGGGCTACGGCGGAGCGGGTATTGCCAGCATCCTTCGCCAGGCCCGGCACGCTCGGGTCACGCAGGGTGCAGATAACTTTGTTGTCTGCCGGCAGGCGTGCCCGGGTAATGCCTTCAGCCACCATGTGCGCATCGCACAAAATCGGCGCGCCGTTCAGCAGCGCTTCGCGCCCGGCCCGGCCGGCACCTTCGGAGAACTGCAGGCCGTCGATGGCATCGACCATGCCGCAGGCGTGGATCACGCGCACGGCGAGCTTTTCGAGGTCTGCGGGGATCCGCTCGAGCCGGGCTTCCTCACGGATGATCCGGAAGGAATTGCGATAGATCTCCTGACCATCGCGGATGTAGTCAATCATCAAGGTGCTCCGTCGGCAGGTCGAGCATGGCGCCTGCTTCATTCAAGGTAAGGTCGGTGGCGCGCAGGGCTCCGAAGCCGGGATGGCGCGCATCACGCAGGTACAGGTCATAACGGCCCGGTGAACGGGCCAGCAAAGTGGCCGGGGCTACATGGGCCACGGCGCAGGAACGAGGGCAACCGGACAGGTGCACGCTGGCGGGTACACCAGGGCCCAGCAGCGCGGCCAAGGCAACGGCGTCGGCCTTGGTTTCGCCAAGGGCCTTGGCGCAGCCGCTGGCGCCGGTGCAGGCGCTGATGCGCGCCAGGGGTTCATGGTCGTGGCACAGCAAGCCCAGCGCAGACAGTTCGGCCTGGGCCTGGTCGATGCGTCGTTCTTGCAGATGGGTCAGCACCAGGCTTTGCCAGGGGCTAAGGCGCAGGCTGCCATCGCCCCATTCACGGGCAATACATGCAGCACCGCGCAACATGGCTGGGGTCAGGCGGCCTTGGGGCGGGGCAACGCCGAGGGCAAGGCCTTGAGCCTGGGGCAGCACCCCCAGCCAGGACGCACGGTGTGGTTCGCGTCGCCATGTGAGCACAGCGTCGTCGCGGCGAATATCCAGCCCGAGCCCATCGACGAAATCGCTTGCCGGGTACACCTCAAGCAACTGGCGCATGCGCGACTGCGCAGGGGTTGCCAGGTCGAGAAAACGTTCCAGCACAGCACGCACCAGTGCCAAGCCTTGCTCCAGCGGCACCGCACCGAGCACCTGGCCATCTGCCGGGCAACCCGCCAGGCCGAACGCCAGCCAGGTCTGCTGCTCCAGGCGCAGGGCCGACAGCCACAGGTCGTGAGGGTGTTCGAGCATGGCCAGGCGTTCGCCGGCATCCAGCTGCACGGCGAACTTGGCCGACAGTTGATGGAAGCGCGGCGTGCTTTCCAGCATAAGGAGGATCTGCTCGGCCAACGGCCGCGCATCCAGCAGCATGGCTGGGTCATGCCCGGCCAGCGGGCTGAGCATCAGGTTGCGCACATCGTCACCGGCCGCTTCACGCGGGCCAAGGCCGGCATCGAGCAACGTGTCGATCAGGGCACGGTGATCGTCGCCGATACCACGGATCTGCAAGTTGCCACGGTTGGTGGCCTCAATTACACCCCCAGCAAACCGCTCGGCTGCCGCCGCCACCGCTTCGGCCTGGTCGGCCAGCAGCAGCCCGCCCGGCAGCTTGATGCGGCAGATGCCGCCATCACGGGCATTGACGATGCGCCAAAACCCCGGGCAGGCCGAGGGGCGGGGCAAAACGTTGGGAGCATGGGCCTGCGTCAAAGGGGCGTCCGGCAATCTGTGAAAATGCGCTTGAGTGTAGAAGGCGCGGTATTATGCCTGCTTTGTCCGGCGGCATGAAAAGCCGGTGGTCGAGCATCCTTAGCGATTAGCAGAAATTAAGCACCGCGTCGCCTTCTTGGCGGGCTCGCCCGCCAAGGGGCGCGAAGCGGCCCCAAAAATGGCGGATTGAAATACATGACCCCTTGGCTGACAGTAGTAGGCATCGGCGAAGACGGCTTCAGTGGCCTGGGCAAACAAGCCCGGCGCGCGCTGCTGGGTGCTGCGCGGATCTTCGGCAGCCCGCGCCAGCTGGCCTTGCTGCCACGCTGCGTGCCCGGCGAACGGCTGGGCTGGCCAAGCCCGTTCTCGCTGGCCCCGGTGCTGGCGTTGCGCGGCGAGCCGGTGTGCGTGCTGGCCAGCGGCGACCCGATGTTCTACGGGGTCGGCGCCAGCCTGGCGCGCCAGGTGCCTGCCGATGAAATGCGCGTGCTGTCGATGCCCTCCTCCTGCGCCCTGGCCGCTGCGCGCCTGGGCTGGCCGCTGCAGGACGTGCAAGTGGTGTCGCTGGTCGCCCGCCCCTTGGCGGCGCTCAATGCCCACCTGCACAGCGGTGTGCGCTTGCTGGTGCTGAGCAACGATGGCGACAGCCCGGCGGCCGTTGCAGCACTGCTTTGCGAACGGGGCTTCGGGCCAAGCCGCCTGCAGGTTTTCGAGCACCTGGGTGGCCAGGAAGAACGCGCATTGGCCGGCACCGCCCAAAACTGGCCGCACGCCGAAGCCGCAGCGCTCAACCTGGTGGCCATCGAATGCCTGGCCTCACCCGAAGCGCCACGCCTGCATCGCCTGGCCGGGCTACCAGACAGTGCCTTCCGGCACGACGGCCAGCTGACCAAGCGCGATGTCCGTGCTATCACGCTGGCGCGCCTGGCGCCCCAGCCCGGCGAACTGCTGTGGGACGTGGGCGCGGGCTGCGGCTCGATCGGCATCGAATGGATGCGTGCCCATCCGGCCTGTCGCGCACTGGCCATCGAGGCCGACGAAGGCCGCCAGGGCTTCATCGAACATAACCGCGATGCGCTGGGTGTACCCGGCCTGCAACTGGTTCGTGGCAAGGCGCCAATGGCACTGCAAGGCCTGGAACAGCCCGATGCCATCTTCATCGGCGGCGGCGTCACCCGTGAAGGCGTGCTGGGCCTGTGCTGGGCGAACCTGCGCCCCGGCGGCCGGTTGGTGGCCAACGCAGTGACCTTGCAAAGCGAACTGGCCCTGGCGCACTTTCGCGATCAGCACGGGGGTGAACTGACCCGCCTGCATGTCGCCCATGCCCAACCCTTGGGCACGTTCGACACCTGGCGCCAGGCGCTGCCGATCACCCTGCTGGAAGTGATGAAGCCCGCCGATGCGTGAAGAAACCCGCGAACAGCCGGCGCCCCTGCGCAGCGGCCTGACCACCGGCAGCTGCGCCACCGCCACCAGCCTGGCAGCGGCCAAGCTGCTGCTCACCGGCCAGCAAGACGATGCAGTGGATATCACCCTGCCCAAGGGCAAGGTGGTACAGATGCGCCTGGAGTTCTGCCGCCTGGTCGGCGAACGCGCCGAAGCCGGCACCCTCAAGGATGCGGGCGACGACCCGGACGTGACACACGGCGCCTTGCTCTACAGCCAGGTGCGTCTGTTGGCCGAGACGGGCATCCGCTTTGTCGCGGGGACCGGCGTCGGCACCGTGACCCGCCCGGGGCTGGTGCTTGCGGTGGGCGAGCCGGCCATCAACCCGGTACCTCGGCGCATGATCACTGAACACCTTCAGCGCCTGGCCGATGAGTGCGGCTATCCCGGCGGTTTCGAGGTCACGGTCAACGTGCAGGGCGGTGAGCAACTGGCCCTGAAAACCATGAACCCGCGCCTGGGCATACTGGGCGGGCTGTCGATCCTCGGCACCAGCGGCATCGTCCGGCCGTTCTCCTGTGCAGCCTATATCGCCTCGATTCATCAAGGCATCGACGTGGCCCACACCAACGGCTACACGCATATCGCCGCCTGCACCGGCAACGCCAGCGAAGACACCATGCGCCGCGTCTACGGCCTGCCAGAAATCGCCCTGATCGAAATGGGCGATTTCGTTGGCGCAGTGCTCAAGCACCTGCGCAAGGTGCCGGTACCACGCCTGAGCCTGTGCGGTGGCTTTGGCAAGATCAGCAAACTGGCGGCCGGGCACATGGACCTGCACAGCCGCCACTCCAGCATCGACCTGCCGCAACTGGCGGGCTGGGCTGCAGACATTGGCGCTGACGAAGCGTTGCAGGCCGCCATCACCGGCGCCAACACCAGCCAGCAAGCACTCGCTCTGGCTCACGCGGCCGGCGTTGCCCTCGGTGACGCAGTGTGTGCCCACGCGCTGGCCTTCGCCCGCAGCGTGGTGCCGGCACAGGTGCAAGTGGAAGTGTTCGCCATCGACCGCCAAGGCGGCATCGTTGGCCGGGCGGGTGTGCAATGACCGCGCGCATTCTGCTGTTGGGCGGCGTCACCGAGGCCTTGGCCATCGCCCGTCGCCTCGGCCCGCAGCACGTCTACAGCCTGGCGGGTATCGGCCGCGTGCCGCAGGACCTGCAATGCCAGGTGCGGGTCGGCGGCTTTGGCGGCGCCGAAGGCCTGGCCAGCTACCTGCGCGAGGCCGGTATCACGCTGCTGATCGATGCCACCCACCCTTATGCCGCGCAGATCAGCCGCAACGCCGCCAGTGCTGCGCGTATTGCCGGCATCCCGTGCTGGGCCTTGCGACGCCCGGCCTGGCAGGCGCAAGCGGGGGACGACTGGCGCGAGGTCGAGGACTGGGCGGGGTTGATCGAGGCGCTCAAGCCGTTCCGCAGGCCGCTGTTCACGCTGGGGCGAGAGCCGCTGCAACATCTGGACGAAATACCGCCGGAGCAGTTCTGGACCTTGCGGGCGTTGGAGACATACGCTGGCAACTCTCGGTGCGAAGTCATTGGTGCGCGGGGACCCTTCAAGATCGAAGACGAACGCAGTCTTTTTGATGAGCGGGGTATTGATGTGCTGATCAGCAAGAACAGTGGCAGCGTGGCGACGGAACCGAAACTGGATGTGGCTCGAGAACGAGGAATTCCGGTTCTGATTCTGAAGCGACCACTTTTACCTGGCGTGGATCGCGATTTCGACTCTCAGGAATTGCTGGTGGCTGCATTGGAAGGCTTCGATGATGATGCCGGCGCGGATTTCATGGTCACCCGGGATCAACCGGAAGATCAAAAACGGGAAGATTTATAGGTCGCTGCACTTTTTGCTCGGTACGACGAAAGTTATTTATCGCCCTCAAGATCGAGCGCCGCCCGCGCGGCGCATCGCGAGCTACGCTCGCTCCTACGTTTGTTTCGGGCCAATTATTCCAGTGGGCATTGCGCGCGAATTCTTTGGCGCATGGCTGGATATTGCGTCGTACAAACAAGGCGGTCGCGCGCGCCTGCCACAGGCGTTACTGGCCCGAAACAAACGTAGGAGCGAGCGCAGCTCGCGATGCGCCGCGCGGGCGGCGCTCGATCTCATAAGCGCTGCATACCTGTCGGCAAGCACCTGTCAGCCTCACATCTTCTCTGTCAGCACACAGCCAATTTCAGAACACTCCTACAGTCCGCTCGGTCTCACCTGAATAGCCTTCGCCCACCCCGCTGAATTAAGCTTTAGCCCCCCCCCGGAAGGTTTCACCCATATGGAAATGCAATGGTGGATCTGGCTGGTCTTCGGTATCGCGCTGATCCTGCTCGAACTGGTCCTGCCGACGTTCTTCATCGTCTGGTTCGGCATCGGTGCCGTGCTGGTCTCGCTCATCTCGCTGGCCGCCCCCAGCCTGCAACTGGACATGCAGGTACTGCTGTGGGTATTGCTGTCGTCGGTCACCACCGCGTGTTGGTTCAAGCTGTTCCGGCGCAAGCAGCCGGATGTGCGCTGGACCGCCGACAGCGTGATCGGTGAAGTGGGCTTGCTGACCGCTGGCGTTTCGGAATTCCAGAAAGGCCGCGTACGCTTCCAGAAGCCGATTCTGGGTAACGAAGAATGGACCTGCATCGCCGACAGCGAGATCCCTGCTGGCGAGCGGGTGCGCCTTACCGCCATTGAGGGGAACACCGCCCGTGTCATCCGGGCCTGAACCTGCACTAAAAGGGATTTATCATCATGACCAGCCTAATCGTCGTCGCGGCCATCGCCCTGTTCGTCCTGATCACCGTGTTCAAGGGGGTGCGTATCGTGCCTCAGGGCGAGGAATGGATCGTCGAGCGCCTGGGCCGCTACCACAGCACGCTCAAACCCGGCCTGAACATCCTCATCCCCTACATGGATGTGGTCGCCTACCGCCTGCCGACCAAAGACATCATCCTCGATGTGCAGCAACAGGAAATCATCACCAAGGACAACGCAGTCATCGTCGCCAACGCGCTGTGCTTCGCCAAGGTGGTCGACCCGCAGAAGGCCTCCTACGGCGTGCAGAACTTCTCGTTCGCCGTCACCAGCCTGACCATGACCTCGCTGCGTGCCATCGTCGGTGCCATGGACCTGGACGAAGCCTTGTCCAGCCGCGAGCAGATCAAGGCACGTTTGCGCGATGCAATGTCCGAGCAGACCGAAGACTGGGGCGTGACCGTACGCTCGGTGGAGATCCAGGACATCAAGCCTTCGGAAAACATGCAACTGGCCATGGAGCGCCAGGCGGCAGCCGAGCGTGAGCGCAAGGCCGATGTAACCCGTGCCGAAGGGGCCAAGCAGGCGGCGATCCTTGAAGCGGAAGCTCGCTTGCAGGCCGCCAGGCTGGATGCAGAGGCGCAGATCAGCCTGGCCGAGGCCTCGGCGCGGGCGATTTCGCTGGTGAAGGAAGCGGTGGGCAACGAGACCGTGCCGGCCATGTACCTGCTGGGCGAGCGCTATGTCGGGGCCATGGAGAACCTGGCGGGCAGCAGCAATGCCAAGGTGGTGGTGCTGCCGGCAGACCTGCAGGAGACCGTGCGGGGGTTGATGGGCCGTAACAAGGCTTGAGATTGTCGGGGCGCATTGCGCCCCCATTAACCGGCAACCTGCGGCACTTCACCGCACCCCGCCATTTTTACCTATACTCCGCCTTACAATACCCACCACGATTCCTGACCGGATCTCTCCATGCCCCCACGTCGGCACATTGCCTGGATAGCCTGCCTTGCAGTGCTGTTCAACCTGCTGGCCATGCCGCTGTCTTCTGCTGCGCCCAAGGGCCCGGCCGAGCAGCTGCTGTGGGGGGCTTTCTGTTCCAGCATGGCCAACAAGGCCAAAGTCGACGTCCAGGCCCTGGCCAAGATCGACCTCGGCACGCAAAACGACGACAGCGCCAGCATGATGAACTGCTGGTGCTGCTCGGGCGCCGCACCGCTGCTGGCCCTGCCCGGCTACCCGACACAGTTGCACAACCCGCCGACACTGCTCGCGGGGCTGTTGTCGCCACCCGCTGACTACCAACTCACGCCGCGCCAGCTTTGGCCTGCGCTCAACCCCCGTGCCTCTCCGCTGGCCTGAGTTCATCACGCTGTCTGCCTGAACCTGAACAGAACGGAGATTCACCATGCTCAAGTACGCCCTCGTCATGGCCGCCCTGCTGCTGCCCGGCGCCTTTGCCAATGCCCACGAATACAGCGTGGGCGACCTGCACATCGCCCACCCCTGGTCGCTGCAGTTACCACCCAACGCGCCAAACGTCGCCGCGTATTTCGTGGTGCACAACAACGGCAAGGCCGACGACCGTCTGCTCAGCGTCGACAGCCCCATCACGAATGATGCACAACTGCACGAGCATGCCATGAGCGCCAGCGGCGCCATGAAGATGCAGCAGGTGCCCAACGTGGTGGTACCTGCCGGCAAGGACCTGACCTTCGCCCCCAGCGCCTACCACGTGATGCTGATGCAGCCCAAGGACCGCAGCCTGCTCACCGACGGCAAGCGCTTCCCGTTGACCCTGCACTTCGAAAAAGCCGGCGACATCACGGTTGAAGTGGCCGTCCAGAAGCAGGCGCCAGCGGACCAGCCGCAAGCACACGAACACGCACACTGACACCTGCTGACAGGCACTCGCCATGAGCCTGCCGCGCAACAGCATCAGCCGTACCACCCGCCCTGACCGTAGGCGCGCCGGTGGCGGATGGCTGAGCCTGTTCGCCATGTGGATGATCTTCATCGGCCCGCTGATTTCCCAGTCGATGCCGATGGACCACCATGCCGGCATGAGCATGCCGATGACGGCTGCCCATCAGCATGGCGGCGACACCCATCACGGCCATGGCAACGATGGCCAGCTCCATGTGATGTGGGAAAAGTGTGGTTACTGCAGCCTGTTGTTCAACTGCCCGGCCCTGCCCCAGGCCCTCAGCCCGCTCAGTGCCGGCAGTGTCGTCCCCACCACCCACCTGCTTGCGCCAACGCACCAGGGCCATGCCCGGCAGGCTGTATTCCCCGGTGCGCGCAGCCGCGCCCCACCTTCCTCGATCAGCGTCTGAACCCATATTTTGCGCACGGAGCCAGGAGGCTTCGCGCTAACTCATGACTGATCGACTGGAATCATTATGTCCGGCTGCACCCCTGTTTTTGCCTTGTCCCTGCGTGGGACCATCGCCGCCCTCTGCGGCTCGCTGCTTGCGCCCGTGGCCCTGGCCGCCGACCCTGGCCATGAAGGCCATGTGCACGAAGCGCCCGAGCTGAGCCCGACGGTAATCACCGCCGTGGCCCCGCGTTCGCCGCTGACCGTGGTCACCAACCCGAAAGACCCGCGCCAGCCCGTACCGGCCAGCGACGGCGCCGACTACCTGAAGACCATCCCCGGCTTCTCGGCAATCCGCGCCGGTGGCACCAACGGCGACCCGGTACTGCGCGGCATGTTCGGCTCGCGCCTGAACATCCTCACCAACGGTGGCTTGATGCTGGGCGCCTGCCCCAACCGCATGGACGCACCCACGTCCTACATCTCGCCGGAAACCTACGACCGCCTCACCGTGATCAAAGGCCCGCAAAGCGTGATCTGGGGCCCGGGCGGTTCGGCAGGCACCATCCTTTTCGAACGCGAACCAGAGAAATTCGGCACCCTCGGCAGCCGGGTAAATGCCAGCCTGCTGGCCGGCTCCAACGGCCGCTTCGACAAGGTGCTGGATGCCGCCGCCGGCAACAGCCAGGCCTATGCCCGCTTCGTCGGTAACCAGTCTCGCTCGGACGACTACCACGACGGCAACAACGACACCGTTCCGTCGCGCTGGGAAAAATGGAACGGCGATGTCGCCCTCGGCTGGACGCCCGATCAGGACACCCTGCTGGAGCTGACTGCCGGCAAGGGCGATGGCGAGGCCCGCTATGCCGGGCGTGGCATGGACGGCTCGCAGTTCAAGCGCGAAAGCCTGGGCCTGCGCTTTGAAAAGTCCAACCTCGGCGAAGTGCTCGACAAGGTCGAGGCGCAGGTCTACTACAACTACGCCGACCATGTGATGGACAACTACAGCCTGCGCACCCCTTCGGGCAGCGGCATGATGGGCATGCCGATGGTCAGCAATGTCGACCGTCGCACCATGGGTGCACGTATCAAGGCCACCTGGCGCTGGGCCGACGTGCAACTGATCAGCGGCATCGACGCGCAGACCAACGAACACCGCCAGCGCGGCGGCATGGGCGTGGATGCGCACAAGGGCCAGGCCTGGACCAAGGACGCCGACTTCCATAACTACGGTGCTTTCAGCGAACTGACCTGGTACGTCAGCGGTGAAGACCGGCTGATTACCGGTGCCCGCCTGGACCGCGCCTCGGCCCGTGACTTCCGTAAAGGCAGTGCCACCGAAGGCGACACCCGCGCCGACACGCTGCCCAGCGGCTTCGTCCGCTACGAGCACGACCTGGCAGCCATTCCGGCCACCACCTACATCGGCCTCGGCCACGCCCAGCGCTTCCCCGACTACTGGGAGCTGTTCTCGCCCAAGCTGGCACCACCCGGGGCGGCCAACGCCTTTGACGGTATCAAGCCGGAGAAAACCACCCAGCTCGACTTCGGCATCCAGTACCGCACCGAGCGCCTGGAAGCCTGGGCTTCGGGCTATGTCGGGCAGATTCGCGACTACATCCTGTTCGACTACCGCACCGGCATGATGGGCATGAGCACCTCTCAGGCACAGAATATCGACGCCCGCATCATGGGCGGCGAACTGGGCGCGGCCTACCAGCTGACCGAAAACTGGAAGGCTGACGGCACGCTGGCCTACGCTTGGGGCAAGAACAGCAGTGATGGCAAAGCGCTACCTCAAATGCCGCCCCTGGAGAGCCGCCTGGGCCTGACCTACAGCCGTGACGTGTGGAGCGTCGGCGCACTGTGGCGGTTGGTGGCGGCGCAAAACCGCATCGCCGAGAACCAGGGCAACGTGGTCGGCAAGGACTACGACAAGAGCGCCGGCTTCGGCGTGTTCTCGCTCAACGGCGCCTACAAGGTGAACAACAACCTCAAGCTCAGCGCGGGGGTCGACAACCTGTTCGACAAAACCTACGCCGAGCACTTGAACCTGGCCGGGAACGCCGGGTTCGGCTACCCGGCTACAGATCCACAGCCGGTCAATGAGCCAGGCAGGACCTTCTGGACCAAGGTCGATTTCAGCTTCTGATAACAACAACGGGCGCAACTTTGGTTGCGCCCATCAGCTGGTCACACAGGAGGTTCCCATGAGAGGAACACGCATCAATTTCTATAACTTGGCCTGGCGTTGGCACTTCTATGCGGGGCTGTTCGTGGCCCCGTTCATGATCCTGCTGGCAATCACCGGGATCATCTACCTGTTCAAGCCGCAGCTCGACCCGCTGCTGTACCGCGACCTGATGGTGGTCGAAGCCGGCCACCATCGACAGAGCGCCGACCTGATGCTGGCCGAAGTGCGCCAGGCCTACCCTAAGGCCCACGTCGGCCAGTACCTGCCGCCGCTGAACGCCGAGCGCAGTGCGCAGTTCGTGGTGCATGACGGCGGGCGTGAACTGAATGTATTTGTCGACCCGTACAGCGGCAAGGTCCTCGGCGAGCAGGACGGCAAGCAAAACCTGCAGGCCATCGCCCGCGCCCTGCATGGCGAACTGATGGTCGGCACGGTCGGTGACCGCCTGGTGGAGCTGGCGGCCGGCTGGGGCATCGTGCTGGTGGTGTCGGGCCTGTATTTGTGGTGGCCGCGCGGGCGCAACGGTGCCGGCGTGCTATGGCCACGGCTGTCGTCACGCGGCAGGCTGTTGTGGCGCGACCTGCATGCGGTAACCGGCTTCTGGGGCTCGGCCTTGCTGTTGCTGATGCTGGTCAGCGGCATGACCTGGACCGGCTTGTGGGGCAAGCAGTACGCCGATGTGTGGAACCGCTTCCCGGCGGCCATGTGGAACGACGTGCCCAAGTCGGACCAGCAGGCGGGTGAATTGAACAGTGCGCACCGCCAGACCGTACCCTGGGCGATGGAGAACACGCCGATGCCGCAGTCCGGCGCGCACGCCGAACACGCCGGGCACCACATGATGTCGGACATGCCCGCAGCACCCCAGGTGAGCTTGCAGCAGGTCGAGGACATCGCCACTGTCCGCCAGGTCGAGCCGGGCTACAGCATCACCCTGCCGACCACGGCAGAGGGCGTGTTCACCATTGCCGTGTTCGCCGACGACCCGCGCAACGACGCCACCCTGCATGTCGACCAGTACACCGGCAAGGTCCTGGCCGATGTGCGCTGGCAGGACTACAGCCCGGTCGCCCGCGCCACCGAGTTGGGGGTCATGCTGCACGAAGGCAAGATGTTCGGCGCCCTCAACCAGATCATCATCCTGCTGGTGTGCCTGATGATCCTGCTGGGCTCGGTGAGCGGCCTGGTGATGTGGTGGAAGCGCCGGCCAACGGGTGGGCTGGGCGTACCGCCGCTGCGCCATGACCTGCCGCGCTGGAAGGCGGCGGTGGGGGTGATGCTGGTGCTGGGGGTGATGTTCCCGCTGGTGGGGGTGTCGATGGTGGTGATGTGGGTTGTCGATAGCCTGGTTGTGAGGCGCCGTCGGGTGCTGTCCAACGCCTGAGCCCTGCATTGCCTGTACTGGCCTCTTCGCGGGCAAGCCCGCTCCCACAGGTTCTGCGCCAAGCCTGAGGGCAGCGCGGCACCTGTGGGAGCGAGCTTGCCCGCGAAGAGGCCGGCACAGGCAGAAGACTGCTACCCAAAAGTCGAGTCGATCTGTCGCGCCCTGAACTGGAACGCGCGTGTTAGCCTAGTCGGCTACCTCAGACAAGAAGACCGACCTTACAAGGGAATGCAGCCTATGACGCAAACCTCATCCACACCGCCCGAAGAGCAACACCTGCAACGCAACCTGACCAACCGCCACATCCAGCTGATCGCCATCGGTGGCGCCATCGGTACCGGTCTGTTCATGGGCTCGGGCAAAACCATCAGCCTGGCCGGGCCATCGATCATCTTCGTCTACATGATCATCGGCTTCATGCTGTTCTTCGTCATGCGCGCCATGGGCGAACTGCTGCTGTCGAACCTCAACTACAAGTCGTTCATCGACTTCTCGGCCGACCTGCTCGGCCCCTGGGCCGGCTACTTCACCGGCTGGACCTACTGGTTCTGCTGGGTGGTCACCGGTATTGCCGACGTGGTGGCCATCGCGGCGTACACACAGTTCTGGTTCCCGGACCTTCCACAGTGGATACCCGCGCTGACCTGCGTAGGGCTGCTGCTGTCACTGAACCTGGTCACCGTGAAGATGTTCGGCGAGATGGAATTCTGGTTCGCCCTGATCAAGATCGTTGCCATCCTCGGCCTGGTCGCCACCGGGTTGTACATGGTCATCACCGGCTTCACTTCACCCAGCGGGCGCACGGCGCAACTGGCCAACCTGTGGAATGACGGCGGCATGTTCCCTAATGGCCTGATGGGCTTCTTCGCCGGTTTTCAGATTGCCGTGTTCGCGTTCGTCGGTATCGAACTGGTGGGCACCACCGCAGCCGAAGCGAAGAACCCGGAGCGCACCCTGCCACGGGCTATCAATTCGATCCCGGTTCGGATCATCGTTTTCTATGTGTTGGCGCTGATTGCGATCATGGCCGTGACGCCGTGGCGCGACGTGGTGCCGGGCAAGAGCCCGTTCGTGGAACTGTTCGTACTGGCCGGCCTGCCGGCGGCAGCCAGCATCATCAACTTCGTGGTACTGACCTCGGCGGCCTCTTCGGCCAACAGTGGCGTTTTCTCCACCAGCCGCATGCTCTATGGCCTGAGCCAGGAAGGTGACGCCCCCAAGGCGTTCGAAAAACTGTCGAGCCGCTCGGTGCCGGCCAACGGCCTGTACTTCTCCTGCACCTGCCTGTTGCTGGGTGCGGTGCTGATCTACCTGGTACCGAACGTGGTCGAGGCGTTCACCCTCGTGACCACCGTTTCGGCGGTGCTGTTCATGTTCGTGTGGACACTGATCCTGCTGTCGTACCTGAAGTACCGCAAAAACCGTGCGGCACTGCACCAGGCGTCGAAGTACAAGATGCCGGGCGGGCGCTTCATGTGCTACGTGTGCCTGGTGTTCTTTGCTTTCATCCTGGTGTTGCTGAGCCTGGAGGCAGATACGCGTTCAGCGTTGGTGGTGACGCCGATCTGGTTCGTACTGCTGGCGGTGACCTATCAGGGTGTGCGCAGCAGGCGCCACCCACGCTCGGCTGTGCGCAACGGCTGATTTCGCCGGGGCTGCTTTGCAGCCCCAATCCTGTGCACATAAATATCCCAGGCACCAATCTGGATCCAACCAACGCCCCAACACCTCGCACACCCCCCTCTATTACGCACCTTTTGCCACTAGGCACACCCCTTGCAACACCCCTCCCCGCTTGCCCAACACATAAAAACTCAGCGGAGAGAGCACATGAAGCGTCGCAGTCTGATCAAGGCCTTTACCCTTAGCGCATCGATTGCCGCAATGGGCCTGAGCTGGAGTATCCAGGCCGCCGAGACCATCAAGGTCGGCATTCTGCATTCGCTGTCCGGGACCATGGCCATTTCCGAGACCTCGCTCAAGGACATGGCGCTGATGACCATCGACGAGATCAACGCCAAGGGTGGTGTGAACGGCAAGATGCTAGAGCCGGTCGTGGTCGACCCGGCCTCCAACTGGCCGCTGTTCGCCGAAAAAAGCCGCCAACTGCTGACACAGGACAAAGTCGCCGTGGTGTTCGGCTGCTGGACCTCGGTGTCGCGCAAGTCGGTACTGCCCGTGTTCGAAGAGCTGAACGGCCTGCTGTTCTACCCAGTGCAGTACGAGGGTGAAGAGATGTCGCCGAACGTGTTCTACACCGGCGCTGCCCCCAACCAGCAAGCCATCCCGGCTGTGGAATACCTGATGAGCGAAGACGGCGGCAGCGCCAAGCGCTTCTTCCTGCTGGGCACCGACTACGTCTACCCGCGCACCACCAACAAGATCCTGCGCGCCTTCCTGCACAGCAAGGGTGTGGCCGACAAGGACATCGAAGAGGTGTACACGCCGTTCGGTCACGCCGATTACCAGACCATCGTCGCCAACATCAAGAAGTTCTCCGCTGGCGGCAAGACGGCGGTCATCTCCACGGTCAACGGCGACTCCAACGTGCCGTTCTACAAGGAACTGGCCAACCAGGGCCTGAAGGCCACCGACGTGCCGGTGGTGGCGTTCTCGGTAGGCGAAGAAGAGCTGCGCGGCATCGACACCAAGCCGCTGGTGGGCCACCTGGCCGCCTGGAACTACTTCGAGTCTGTGAATAACCCGGTCAACCAGAAGTTCGTTGCCGACTGGAAGGCCTACGCCAAGGCCAAGGGCCTGCCGGGCGCCGACAAGGCCGTGACCAACGACCCGATGGAGGCCACCTACGTAGGTATCCACATGTGGGCGCAAGCCGTGGAAAAAGCCAAGTCCACCGATGTGGACAAGGTGCGTGAAGCGCTGGCCGGGCAAACCTTCAAGGCGCCATCGGGCTTCACCCTGACCATGGACAAGACCAACCACCACCTGCACAAGCCGGTGATGATCGGCGAGATTCAGGATGACGGGCAGTTCAGCGTGGTGTGGGAAACCGAGCAGCCGCTGCGGGCGCAGCCGTGGAGCCCGTTCATTCCGGGCAATGACAAGCGCCCCGATTACGCAGTGAAAGGTAACTGAGTGTACGGGGCCGCTGTGCGGCCCATTCGCGGGCAAGCCCGCTCCCACAGGGACCGCGCAGTTTTCAAACCGTCCACCGTACCTGTGGGAGCGGGCTTGCCCGCGAAGAATCCAACGCCGATTACCAGGATTACCCGCATGCTCAGACTCCTGCTCACCCTGCTCCTGCTATTGCCCCTGGCAACCCAGGCCAGCGAGGGCGAATTCTTCCTCACCGCCAAGTCCGCCGAGCAGGCCACCCTGCTCGAAGGCTGGGCGGCGCAACCCGATGCCACTCGCCTGCCGCTGCTCGAAAACCTGCGCCAAGGCCGCATCGCCGCTGACGACACCCGCAAAGTACGCCTGAACAACCGCCTGCGCGGCCTGATCGACAACGCCCTGGCCAGCCACCAGTTGCTCAGCGACAACAGCGACACCCGCCTGGCCGCCGCCCAGCAACTGCAAAAAAGCGCACAACCCGCGCAAATGGCCTTCCTCGACCGGCGCTTCGCCAGCGAACCCGACGCCGCGGTGCACGCCGCCCTCGGCCTGGCCCTGGCCAACCTGCAACTGGGCGCCAGCGAGCCGGCAGTACGCCTGGCCGCCGTGCGCCTGCTGGGCGAAACCGGTGACCCGCTGGCCCGCACCCGCCTCGAAGCCCTGCTGCAGCCCGATGCAGAAAGCGACCCAGGGGTGCGCACCGCTGCCGAAACCAGCCTGGCCCAGGTCAAGCGCAAGCTGCTGGTCGGCGAGCTGCTCGGCCAGGCCTTCAGCGGCCTGTCGCTGGGCTCGATCCTGCTGTTGGCCGCGCTTGGCCTGGCCATCACCTTCGGCCTGCTCGGGGTGATCAACATGGCACACGGCGAAATGCTGATGCTGGGCGCCTACAGCACCTACATGGTCCAGGTGCTAGTGCAACGCTACGCCCCGGGCGCCATCGAGTTCTACCCGCTGATTGCCCTGCCGGTGGCCTTCGCGATCAGTGCCGGGGTGGGCATGGCGCTGGAGCGCACGGTCATTCGCCACCTCTACGGCCGCCCGCTGGAAACCCTGCTGGCTACGTGGGGCATCAGCTTGATCCTGATCCAGGCCATCCGCCTGCTGTTCGGCGCGCAGAACGTCGAGGTGAGCAACCCGGCCTGGCTGTCGGGGGGCATCCAGCTGCTGCCCAACCTGGTGCTGCCGTACAACCGCCTGGTCATCATCGGCTTTGCCCTGGCCGTGGTGCTGCTCACCTGGCTGCTGCTCAACCGCACACGGTTGGGCCTGAACGTGCGCGCTGTCACCCAGAACCGCAACATGGCCGCCTGCTGCGGCGTGTCTACCGGGCGCGTCGACATGCTCGCCTTCGGCCTGGGCTCTGGCATTGCCGGGCTCGGCGGCGTGGCCTTGAGCCAGGTCGGCAACGTGGGCCCGGACCTGGGCCAGAGCTACATCATCGACTCGTTCCTGGTGGTGGTGCTGGGCGGCGTCGGCCAACTGGCCGGCAGCCTCTGGGCCGCCTTCGGCCTTGGCATCGCCAACAAGCTGCTGGAGCCGCAGATCGGTGCCGTGCTTGGCAAGATCCTCATCCTTGCGTTGATCATTCTGTTCATCCAGAAGCGCCCGCAAGGCCTGTTCGCCCTCAAGGGACGGGTAATCGACTGATGAACCAGCCACTGCTTGTCACCGCTACGCAAAAGGCCGGCCCGCGCCTGACGCTGGCCATCGGCGCCCTCGTCGTCCTACTGCTGGTCGCCCTGCCGCTGTTGTCACTGCTGCCGGCAGACCATGCCCTGCAAGTGTCGGCCTACACCCTGACCCTGGTCGGCAAGATCCTCTGCTACGCCATCGTCGCCCTGGCCCTGGACCTGGTCTGGGGCTACGCCGGCTTGCTGTCGCTGGGCCACGGCCTGTTCTTCGCCCTGGGCGGCTACGCCATGGGCATGTACCTGATGCGCCAGGCGGCCGGTGACGGCCTGCCGGGGTTCATGACCTTTCTGTCGTGGACCGAGCTGCCGTGGTACTGGGCCGGTACCCAGCATTTCGCCTGGGCCCTGTGCCTGGTGGTGCTGGCGCCGGGGCTGCTGGCGCTGGTGTTCGGCTGGTTTGCCTTCCGCTCGCGGATCAAGGGCGTGTACTTCTCAATCATGACCCAGGCCCTGACGTTCGCCGGCATGCTGCTGTTCTTCCGCAACGAAACCGGCTTTGGCGGCAACAACGGCTTCACCAACTTCCGCACCATTCTCGGTTTCGACATTACCGCGCAAGGCACCCGCGCGGTGCTGTTCCTGCTCACCGTCGGGTTGCTGCTGGCCAGCCTGTACCTGTGCTGGCGCCTGACCCGCAGCAAATTCGGCCGCCTGCTCACCGCCGTGCGCGATGCCGAAAACCGCCTCATGTTCTGCGGCTACGACCCGCGTGGCTTCAAGCTGCTGGTGTGGGTGCTGAGCGCTGTACTGTGCGGCCTGGCGGGTGCGCTGTACGTGCCACAGGTGGGCATCATCAACCCCAGCGAGATGTCGCCGACCAACTCCATCGAAGCCGCCGTGTGGGTGGCCCTGGGCGGGCGCGGCACGCTGATCGGCCCGTTGTTCGGTGCCGGCCTAGTCAATGGCATGAAAAGCTGGTTCACCGTGGCCTTCCCGGAGTTCTGGCTGTTCTTCCTTGGCGCACTGTTCATCCTTGTCACCCTGTACCTGCCCAAGGGCGTGGTCGGCCTGCTGAAGAAAAGGAGCCAGCCATGAGAGGCGTACCCCCGGTCCACCCGGAATTCATGCTGGAACCCGTGTTCGACACCCTCGGCGCCGGGCGTGAGGCCATCGGCCTGGGCCAGAGCCGCAAGGCCGGCCTGGATACCCGCCACGGCACGGTGCTGAGCCTGGAGGACATCAGCGTCAGCTTCGATGGCTTCAAGGCACTCAACGCGCTGAACCTGTACATCGGCGTGGGCGAACTGCGTTGCATCATCGGCCCCAACGGCGCCGGCAAGACCACGATGATGGACGTGATCACCGGCAAGACCCGCCCCGACACCGGCAGCGCCTATTTTGGCGACACCCTCGACCTGACCCGCATGAGCGAATACCAGATCGCCCAGGCCGGCATTGGCCGCAAGTTCCAGAAGCCCACGGTGTTCGAGGCGCTTACGGTATTCGAAAACCTGGAACTGGCGCTGAAGACCGACAAGTCGGTGTGGGCCAGCCTGGCCGCGCGCCTGGGCGGTGAGCAGCGCCAGCGTATCGAAGAGGTGCTGACCACCTTGCGTCTGCTGCCCCTGGCTCAGCGCCAGGCCGGCTTGCTGTCCCATGGGCAGAAGCAGTTCCTGGAGATTGGCATGTTGCTGGTGCAAGAGCCGCAATTGCTACTGCTGGACGAACCGGTGGCCGGCATGACCGATGCCGAAACCGAGTTCACCGCCGAGCTGTTCAAAAGCCTGGCCGGCAAGCACTCGCTGATGGTGGTGGAGCATGACATGGGGTTTGTGGGGAGCATTGCCGACCATGTGACCGTGCTGCACCAGGGCAGTGTGCTGGCAGAGGGGTCGCTTGAGCAGGTGCAGGCGGATGAGCGGGTGGTTGAGGTGTACCTGGGCCGATGATCTATTCCAAGGACATGACATGCTGAAAATCGATACGCTGCACCAGTACTACGGCGGCAGCCACATTCTCCGGGGCCTGTCCTTCGAAGCCAAGGTCGGCGAAGTTACCTGCCTGCTGGGCCGCAATGGTGTGGGCAAGACCACCCTGCTGCGTTGCCTGATGGGCCTGGTACCCGCCCGCGATGGCAGCATCGAATGGGAAGGCAAACCCATCACCCGCCTCAAGCCCCAGCAACGGGTACATGCCGGTATCGCCTATGTACCCCAGGGCCGCGAGATCTTCCCGCGCCTCACCGTCGAGGAAAACCTGCTGATGGGCCTGTCCCGCTTCCCGGCCCGTGAAGCCCGCGAAGTCCCCGCGTTCATCTACGAGCTGTTCCCGGTACTGGAGCAGATGAAGCAACGCCGTGGCGGTGACCTGTCGGGCGGCCAGCAACAACAACTGGCCATCGGCCGCGCCCTGGCCAGCCGCCCGCGCCTGCTGATCCTCGACGAGCCGACCGAAGGCATCCAGCCCTCGGTCATCAAGGAAATCGGCGCAGTCATCCGCCGCCTGGCCGAGCGCGGTGACATGGCGATTCTGCTGGTGGAGCAGTTCTACGACTTTGCCGAAGCACTGGCCGACCAGTACCTGGTCATGGCCCGCGGTGAGATCGTCCAGCGCGGCCGTGGCGAAAACATGCAGGCCGAAGGTGTGCGTGGGCTGGTAACCATTTAATCTGCAAGCAACGACCCTGCGAGACGCTGTCATGAGTTACGAATTACGCGATGCCCTGCCTGCCGACGTGCCAGGCATCCTCAGCATCTACAACGACGCCGTGCGCAACACCACGGCGATCTGGAACGAAACCCCGGTAGACTTGGCCAACCGCCAGGCCTGGTTCGATGCACGCGCGCAGCAGGGGTATCCGATCTTGGTGGCGGTGGATGAGACGGGGGTACTGGGGTATGCCTCGTTTGGCGACTGGCGGCCGTTCGAAGGGTTTCGCCTGACGGTGGAGCACTCGGTGTATGTGCGGGGTGACCAGCGTGGCAAGGGGTTGGGGCCGGCGTTGATGGCGGCGTTGGTCGAGCGGGCACGCGGTTGCGGCAAGCATGTGATGGTCGCAGCCATCGAAAGTGGCAATGCGGCCTCGGTGCGCCTGCATGAGCGGCTGGGGTTTGTGGTGACCGGGCAGATGCCACAGGTGGGGGTGAAGTTTGGCCGGTGGCTGGATTTGACCTTCATGCAGCTGGTGCTGAACCCAGGTGCAGAGCCAACCTGAGATTGATGTTGTCTAAACTGGCCTCTTCGCGGGCACGCCCGCTCCCGCAGGGATCGCACATTCCCCGAGACCTGTGCAGTACCTGTGGGAGCGGGCTTGCCCGCGAAGAGGCCGGTGCAGGCAAACACACTCACATCTGGGTAAACCTGCCCAGCCGCTGGCGCAGCATGCTGTTCTCGCTGCGCAGCGCCTGCACCTCCTGCAACAGCTCCAGCGCCAGCGCCACCCCTTCCCACTCCAGTTCCAGCTCCTGGTGCAGCTTGGCTGCACGCCGGGTCAGCAGCGGCGCCTGATCGTCGAACAACCAGTCCTCAGGCGTTCGCCCGGAGGGTTCGACAATGCCGTGCTCGACGATTTCGATCACGCAGTCCGCCGTGACATCGGCTTCCTGACACAGGGTACGCATGTCCAGTTGAACGATCAGGGTGCTGCTCATGATCACTTACTCCATTGTGCCCTCGGGTTGAACGCGGCCTTTTCGGAAAGCTTGGCCCACAGTTCACGGGTAGATTCGTCAGAAGTCGTCGGCATGACCACCTTGAGCTGCGCGTAAAGGTTGCCGCGCTCGCCCTGCTTGTTCGCCAGGCCTTTGCCCGGTACGCGCAGGCGCTGACCGCTCTGGCTGTCGGGGCGGATGGTCAGGTTGATCTTGCCCTCCAGGGTCGGCACCGCCACCTTGGTGCCCAGTGCCGCCTCCCACGGTGCCAGTGGCACAGTGATGATCAGGTCATGGCCTTCGACATCAAACAGCGGGTGCGGTGCCATGCGGATGGTCAGGAACAGGTCGCCATTGGCCCCGCCACCGCTGCCCGGTGCGCCCTGGCCTTTAAGGCGGATACGCTCGCCGTCGGTCACCCCGGCCGGGATCTTCACGTTCAGCGTCTTGGTGGTGAAGCCGGTGCGCTGGCCCATGGCATTGGTTTGCGGCACCTGGAAGCTGATCTGCTTGGACTCCTTGCTCAGGGTTTCTTCAAGAAACACCGCCAGTTCAAGCTCCACGTCCTGCCCTCGCCTGCCGGCACTGCGTTGTTGCTGACGGGCGCCGCCGAAAGGGTTGCCACCCCCTCGCCCACCGAAGATCGAGCTGAAGAAGTCGGAGAAGTCGCCGCCCTCGAAGCCGCCGCCACCGCCACGGCTTTCCCAGCCCGGTGGTGCCTGGAACGGCCGGCCATGCTGGCCGCCGTACTTGCGGATTTCGTCGAACTCGGCACGTTTCTGCGCGTCGCCCAGCACTTCGTAGGCCTCGTTGGCCTCTTTGAATTTGTCCTCGGCGTCGCGCTCCTTGCTGACATCGGGGTGATACTTACGGGCCAGCTTGCGGTACGCGGCCTTGATCGCCTTGTCGTCCGCCGTGGGCTCTACGCCAAGTATCTTGTAATAGTCTTTGAAGTCCATTTATGGATCACCAATATAAATGTGCGTGTTGCCACTGAAGATAGGGGTCAAGCATAGCCTTTCAAGGCCGCTTTGGGTTTGCCCCATGGCAGACGACTGGTCTTGATTCTGTAGCCAACTGGCATACACTGCGCGGCCGTTTTGCCTCCGGAAGCTCATTCCCCATGTCTGACGTATCCCCGGCCCGCGCCCTGGGCATCGACTTTGGCACCTCCAACTCCACGGTCGGCTGGCATCGCCCTGGCGTGGAATCGCTGATCGCCCTGGAAGACGGCAAGATCACCTTGCCCTCGGTGGTGTTCTTCAACATCGAGGAACGTCGCCCGGTGTATGGCCGCCTGGCACTGCACGAGTACCTGGAAGGCTACGAAGGCCGCCTGATGCGCTCGCTGAAGAGCCTGCTGGGCTCCAAGTTGATCAAGCACGACACCAGCGTGCTGGGCAGCGCCCTGCCGTTCAAGGACCTGCTGGGCATGTTCATCGGCGAGCTGAAAAAGCGCGCCGAAGCTGCCGCTGGCCGCGAATTCGACCAGGTGGTGCTGGGCCGCCCGGTGTTCTTCGTCGACGAAGACCCGGCTGCCGACCAGGAAGCCGAAGACACCCTGGCCGACGTAGCGCGCAAGATCGGTTTCAAGGATGTGTCGTTCCAGTACGAGCCGATTGCCGCAGCCTTCGACTATGAGTCGAGCATCAGCCGCGAAGAACTGGTGCTGATCGTCGACATCGGCGGTGGTACGTCCGACTTCACCCTGATCCGTCTGTCGCCCGAGCGCCACCTGGTCGCCGAGCGCCAGAGCGACATCCTCGCCACCGGCGGTGTGCACATTGGCGGTACCGACTTCGACAAGCAGCTGAGCCTGCAGGGCGTGATGCCGCTGTTCGGCTACGGCAGCCGCATGAAGAGCGGCGCGCTGATGCCCACCAGCTACCACCTCAACCTGGCCACCTGGCACACCATCAACGCCCTGTACTCGCAGAAGTCGCAGCTGGCGCTGGGCAGCATGCGCTATGACATCGAAGACAGTTTCGGCATCGACCGCCTGTTCAAGCTGATCGAACAGCGCGCAGGGCACTGGTTGGCGATGGAAGTCGAGGCCAGCAAGATCGAGCTGACCAACAGTGAAAGCCGCCACATCGACCTTCGCCGTGTCGAGCCTGAGCTGACGGCAGAGTTGACCCGTGTGCTGTTCGAAGAAGCGATCGAAGGGCTGCTGGAGCGAGTGCGGGGTAGCGTGACCGAGCTGCTGGCCAAGGCTGGCGTGAGCGAAGGCCAGGTGGACACGGTGTTCTTCACTGGCGGTTCCAGCGGTATTCCAGCGCTGCGCAACAGCGTTGCGGCGATGCTGCCGAATGCTCGGCATGTGGAAGGCAATATCTTTGGCAGCATTGGTAGTGGGCTGGCCATCGAGGCGCGCAAGCGGTACGGCGCAGCCTGATACATCTCTATGGCATGTACCGGCCTCTTCGCGGGCAAGCCCGCTCCCACAGGGACCGCACAGTACCTGAGACCTGTGCTGTAGCTGTGGAGCGGGCTTGCCCGCGAAAGGGCCGGCACAGGTCAGTGAAGAATCAGACCAGCTCGGCCCGCTTCAGCTCACTCTTCAGGTAGGCGTAGTAGATCGGTCCCGCCACCACCCCAGGCAACCCGAATGCCGCCTCGAACACCAGCATCGCCAGCAACAACTCCCACGCCTTGGCACTGATCTGCCCCCCCACGATCCGCGCGTTGAGGAAGTACTCGACCTTGTGGATGACAATCAGGTAGCCCAGCGCCGCCGCCGCCACCCAGATCGACAGCGACAAGCCCACAATGGTGATCAGGGTGTTAGACATCAAGTTGCCGATCACCGGCAGCAAGCCCAGCAGGAAGGTCAGCACGATCAGCGTCTTGGTCAGCGGCAGGTGCACGCCGAACAGCGGCATCACCACCGCCAGGAAGATGCCGGTGAAAACCGTGTTGAGCAGCGAGATCTTGATCTGCGCGAAGACGATGTTGCGAAACGCCTTCACCAGGAGATTGAGGCGCTCGAACAGCGCCGCCGCCAGGGGCTTGCGCCGCGAAACATCAGGGATGCGCTGCAACGCGATGATGGCACCGAGGATCATGCCGATCAGCAGTGTCACGAACATGTGCGCCATGCCCTTGCCCACCAGTTGCAGATCGCTCAGGTGGCTCTTGATCCAGTCACCGATGGCCACCTTGAACTCGGCGGCGCTGGCGGGCAGGTAGCCCTCGATGAAGGGCGGCAGTTGCCCACGGGCGCGCTCGACCAGGGCCATGAACTTGTCCAGCGAGGCGCCGGGGTTTTCTGCCTCGTGCAGCAGGAAGCTGAAGGCACCGGCAATCAGCAGCGTCAGGGTACTGACCACCAGCGTACCGAGTAGCGCCACGGCCAGCCAGCGGGCGCGTTGGCCGGCCAGCAGCGGTTGCAGGCGCGGGGTGAGCATGTTGACCAGCTCGAACACCAGCAGGCCGGCAAGCAGGCTGGGCAGCAACTTCAGGGGCAAGGCCAGCAGCAGCCCGGCCATGACGATGATCAGGCTGGCCAGGGTGATCTGACGGGGGGTAAAGGTCATACAGCCTCGACGGCAGACAGCGGGAATGCCCGCAGTCTGCCAGCCTTGCGCCTGCAGGCATAGGCGCAGGTCATTTCTTCTTCAGGCAGTCGCTCATGAAGGCTTTGCGTTCGTCACCCTTCAGGGCCTTGGTGGTGGCGTCGGCGTTGCAGGTTTTCATCTTCTCTTGCTGGGTTTGCGGCACGTCCTTTTTCAGGCAGGTGCTCATGAAAGCTTTGCGATCATCGCCCTTGAGGGCCTTGGCGGTGGCGTCGGCGTTGCAGGTTTTCATCTTTTCCTGCTGCGCGGTGTTGGCCGCGAAGCCTTGGGCGCTGAACAGCACGGCCAGCACCAGTAATGGAATGTGCAGTACTTTCATGGAGTGGTCTCCTTCGCTCCGCGCCCGATGCACGGGGGTCGAGCTGAGTGTAGCCAAGAGATGCCTGACTTGAGTTTTTAGGTGGTGCAAAGTGGTGCAAAGATCGAGCGCCGCCGCTATCGAAGGCGAACGCCTCCAAAATCTGCTTTTCCGAATACCTGTTCCATGAACTACCTGTTCCCCCTCACCGCCATCCTCATCTGGGCCGGCAACACCGTGGTCACCAAGATGTCCGCCGTGTGGCGCAACCGCGCGGCGATCCGCCCGCACCTGGGCAAGGTGTTCGTGCTGGGGGTGCTGGGCATGGCGATGTACCAGAGCCTGGCCTATTTCGCCGCCGGCATTACCAGCGCCACCAACATGGGCATCATCCTCTCGCTGATGCCGCTGATGTCACTGGCACTTTCCATCGCCTGGCTGGGCCAGCGCCTGAGCTACGGTGCCCTGCTGGGCGCAGCGGTGTCGTTCTTTGGCGTACTGGAAGTGGTCAGCGCCGGCCATCCTGCCAGCCTGCTGGCGCACGGCCTGAACAGCGGTGACCTGCTGATGCTGGTGGCCACCCTGGCTTACGCGCTGTACAGCTTCCTGCTGAAGAAATGGCAGCTACGCCTGCCGCCCCTGCAGTTGCTGTACCTGCAGGTGCTGGTGGCCATCGTCGTGCTGCTGCCGTTGTTCCTGCTGTCGGACAAGACCGGCCTGAACAGACACAACATCGGCCTGGTGCTGTACGCCTGCGTGCTGGCCTCGATGATCGCGCCGCTGGTGTGGATGCAAGCGGTGCATCGTCTGGGGCCAAGTCGCACCACGCTGTTCTTCAACCTGCTGCCGGTTGTCACCGCAGTAATCGCCGCCGTGGTGCTTGACGAACAACTGGCCCGCTATCACCTGGTCGGCGGCTTGCTGACCTTGGCCGGGGTGGTGCTGGCCGAGCGATGGACCACGCCCATTCGCCGCTAAAGGCCTGCAGCCTTGAGCCGGGCGGCATGTTCAGTGAACAGCCGCACCGGCTCTGCACCTTTGCCCACGGCGCCGAGCGACTGGTTGACGATATCCAGATGGTCCAACGGGTAGTCGTCGCCAATCACCTGGCCCAGGTGCGAACTGAAACGCCCGACCATGCCGTCACATTGGCCCTTTTCCTTGACGAAACTGCGCGCGAACAGGCGGCAGAATCGGTTGCTGCCGTCTAAGCGGTTGCGCCCCTGGTCGGTCAGGCCGGGCTGCAAGGTGCCGGACCAAGAGTAATAGCGCACACCATCGACTTCATACGCCCCTTCCCCACCCCAGGTCTGCGGCAGGCCCTGTGGATAAACCTGGTTGAACAGCGCCACCCCGGCGCTGGTCAGCGACTGGTGCGAGGCGTGCACATCCACCGGCAGCGGGTCGCGGCGCCAGCCGGTTTCCAGCCACACCAGCAACACGGCAAAACCATGCAATACGGCCTTGAGAATACGACCCTGAGGGGAATCGCCCGGTGCCGTGCGTTCCAGGTGGTCAGCCAGCTCGGAACCATGGTTGGGGCCAGCCACCGAGGTGACCGAAGCCACCCGATCCGGCCGCTTGGCCGCAGCGTAGCGCGCACTCAGCGCACCCTGGCTATGGCCGATGAGGTTGACCTTGGCGGCGCCGGTGCGCTGGCAAATGTCTTCGATGATCGCCAGCAACTGATCGCCACGCACTTCACTTGAGTGCAGCGGCGAAACCTGCACCGGAAACACCCGTGCCCCACCCTTGCGCAGGGCCGGCACGATGCCGAACCAGTACGGGTAGAGCACCAACCGGACAAACCCGAGCATGCCCGGCACCAGCACCAACGGGTATCGCGTGGCCAATTCCTGCTGCATTGCCCCAGCCCCTTTCCGTGGACGACCGGCCAACACTACAGCGGCCATCATGACCATCGCAATCGAACTCCGGGCGCGCGCTGTGGTTCCAAACCACACAGACCCTTTGCACGGAGCGGGACCATGTACAAGCAGACCCTGGCAATTCTTCTGGCAAGCGCCACCCTGGCCGCCTGCGGCAGCCGCCCGGAAAACCCGGTGGACTACGTCACCTACCGCGACGAGCCGCTGGTCAAGCAAGTGGAACACGGCATGACCATGCAGAAGGTCATCGCCATCGGCGGCAGCCCGTCGAACGTGATCGACCTGCCGCACGGGGGCACCTGCAACGACTACATCCTCAACCGCGACGGCAAGCAGCAGCCCTACTACGTGCGCTTCGACGCCACCGGCCATGTCGACGCCAAGGGTTTCAAAACCTGCAAACAACGCCAAGAGGACAGCGACGCCTTGCATGGCGCCTGAGTCCCCCCCTCATCTACCGTCCTGACCCGTCTGGAGATAACCATGAGCAACGTTGAACTGACCGATGTGCAAACCCTGCGCGAGCGTGCCCGCCAGCATGTCGAGCAAGGCGCGGTGACCGAAGGCTACAACGCCGACCGCACGGAGATCCTGCGCCTGCTGAACGAGTCACTGGCCACCGAACTGGTCTGCGTGCTGCGCTACAAGCGCCACTACTTCATGGCCAGCGGCATCAAGGCCAGTGTGGCGGCCAGCGAGTTTCTGGAGCATGCCAACCAGGAAGCCGAGCATGCCGACAAACTGGCGGAGCGCATCGTGCAGCTGGGCGGGGAGCCGGATTTCAACCCGGATAACCTGAGCAAGAATTCCCATGCCCAATATGTGGCGGGTAATTCGTTGAAGGAGATGGTGCTGGAGGATCTGGTGGCCGAGCGGATTGCCATTGATAGCTACCGCGAGATCATTCAGTACATCGGCGACAAAGACCCGACTACGCGGCGCATCTTCGAGGACATCCTGGCGCAGGAAGAAGAGCACGCGGACGACATGTCCGATCTGTTACAGGGGCTGTAATCGCAAGGGGCTGCTTTGCAGCCCATCGCGACACAAGGCCGCTCCTACAAGGGATCGCATTCCCCTGTAGGAGCGGCCTTGTGTCGCGATGGGCCGCACAGCGGCCCCCTGCTATTTCCGCCCTTTCACCGCCGCCGGCGCCTTGCCCGCCTTCATTTGCTGCAACAACGGCGTGCACTGGTTAGGATCATCCCCGCTGCTAGGCGCAATCAGCGCCAGCAACCCCGCCGCCGGGCCGGCCACGACACCGAGCGCCACCATTCCCGCACCGCGTAGCGCCAACGGCAGCGCCTGTACACCTGCGCTGGGCTTGGCAAACGGCCCGCGCACATACAGCGGCGAGCGCAGCGAGAACAGCCGCAGCCCTTTCGATTCTGGTGTGATTTTCAAGTCCAGCTGCTCGCTGGCGAAATTGGCCGTACCGTTGATGTAGATAATGGCGTTCTCGGTATCGAAGATGAACAGGCGCGTTGTGGCCAGGCCATCTTTAATCCCCACATCCGCCGCCGCACAATTGATTTTCACATCCTCGTCACCAAACAGTTTGCCGACCACGTAGTTGCCCACATTCAAACCGGCAATCTCCATCAGGCTGCGACTGATGGCGCCATCGTTGATCAGCATGCGCAGGTCACCATTGGCCGTGCCCAGCAAAGCCGCTACCGAGTTGCCACGGCCGCGGATGTCAGCATCACCGTTCAGCTCGCCAAAGCTGGTCTGCATCGGTGCAAAGGAAGGGAACAGTTGCTTGAGCTTGAAACCACGTGCAGTCAGCTGGGCATGTCCCTGCAATGGCACGTTGCGCCCGTCCAGGCGGATCTTTGAGGCCAGGTTGCCGCCCGCCACGCCAAACCGCAGGGGCTCCAGGCGCAGCAGGCCGTCCTCCAGAATCACGTGGGCCGACAAGTCATTGAACGGCAGTTGCGCGCTGTGCACGATGCGCTTGCCCGCAAAGGTGACATCCGCGTCCATGGCGCGCCAGCGCTCGGTGCGGAACTCTTCCACCGGCAGCACCTTGCCGGTCGGCTGTTTGCTGGCACCGCCACGGGCCTTCTGTTCGGCGTTGGAGTCGGCACCGATCAGCGGTGCCAGGTCCTTGAACAGCAACTGGTTCGAAACCAGGTTGCCCGACAGCTTGGGCCGTGGCTGGCTGGCGACGAAGGCCAGGTCACCGTGGATATCACTGTCACCGATCTTGCCGTTGAAGCCCCGGTAGTTGAATGTCGCCCCTTGCGCCGCGTGGAGGTTGGCGTTGAGGCGGCCGTCAGTGGAGTAGGCCGGGGTGTCTGGCAGGGTCACGCCGGTCAATGGATAGAGGTTACCCAGGCTGGCGCCGGACAAGCGCAGGCGCAGGTCGAGGGCACCGAGGTTGCGTGGATCGGTCAGGGTACCGGCGAGCACCACATGGGTATCGGCAATCCGCACGTCGGCCTGCAGCGGGAACGGCTGGCTGGAGTCCTGCAAGGCCAACAGGCCGCCGATTTTGCCAGTGCCGGACACCGGCTGGCCCTTGTAGCGGCCCTGGGCCTTTAGCCCGAAGGCGTAGTCCTGGGCACCACCGGCTTTCTCGGCGCTGGCCTTGCCGACGATTTCGCTGAACGGGATCGGCTTGCCCAGCGGGTCGATCTGCACCTTCATGCTGGTTTGCAGGGTCTGGTCGTCGAAGCTGACATTGCCCTGGTCGAAACCGATGGCGCCGATGTCCAGCTGCCATTTTGAAGGTTCTGCGTTTTCGTCCTTTGGCCCGAGGTCAAAGGCCCAGTTGGCCCGGCCATCGGCCAGGCGGGTGAGGCTGGCCGTAGGTTTGGTGAGGTTGATGCGCGGGATGCTGATCTGCTGGAACAGCAACGGCAACGGCGCCAGGCGGAACTCGACACGCTCCAGGCCGACCATCTTCGGCTCCTTGAGCCAGTCGGGGTTGCCCAACGTCAGGTCTTCGGCGATGAAGTGCGGCCATGGCACCCAGGCACGCCAGCCACCTTCCTCGGGGTCGGTATGCCACTGCACGTCAAGGTTGCCATTGATCGCAAAAGGCCGGTGCAGGGCCTCGGAAACCTTCTCGTTCAGCAGCGGCTTGACGCGGTTCCAGTCAAAGGTGGCAATCACAACCACCAGGATCGCCAGCAGTGTCAGCAGGCTGGTGAGAGTCCAGACGAGAATTCTGGCGGGACGCGTCATTGCGGGGTTCTCCTTGCGGCATGGCACAAAACGGGCGCAGCGGTGGCACTTAGTATCTGGGACTGATGAAAACCCGCAGGGTTTTATCGATGGCGCCATGATAGCGAAGTTTTTCCTGGCCTTTTGCTCAGCAATTTGTCGCGCCAGGCCCTACCTGTTACCCGCCCGCAGCAGGGGAAATTCGCCCTACCCATCCCTGAAATGTACGGGATAGAGGCTTTTCAAACCTCTATCAATGCGGTCGATTGTTACCATTACCCGTATGAACTTCTCTCTGGCGTTACGCGGCGTAGCATTGGCTTCGTACCCACTTTCCAGCCCCCGAGAGGAGCACCGACATCATGAAACGCCATCTGCTGACCCTGACCCTGTCCATCCTGGCTGCCAACGCTTTTGCCCTGCCCGCCGCCGAACAACACCTGACCGCTGAGTCGCGCTCCAGCGCTGCCGAAATCGCCCAACCGCTGAAAACCGTAGCCGAAGGTGGTTCCGACCGCCTGATCGAACGCAGTGGCCGTGTCGCCGAAGGTGGCTCTGATCGCCTGATCGAACGCAGTGGCCGTGTCGCCGAAGGGGGTTCTGACCGCCTGATCGAACGCAGTGGCCGTGTCGCCGAAGGGGGTTCTGACCGCCTGATCGAACGCAGTGGCCGTGTCGCCGAAGGGGGGTCTGACCGCCTGATCGAACGCAGTGGCCGTGTCGCCGAAGGTGGCTCTGATCGCCTGATCGAACGCAGTGGCCGCGTAGCTGAAGGTGGTTCGGATCGTCTGGTTGAACTCAGCCGTGTGAGCTGATCGCCATGGTCGAAAAGAACAACTCATGTCACAACGCTTGCTCCCCTCCAGGCCCGGTCATTGACCGGGCTTTGTTTTTTTAACTAGAGTGCCCAGCCTTACCGTCACAGAAGCCCGCACCATGCTGCCGCGCGCCGAACAGAAGCTACAGACCCGCCAGGCCCTGCTCGATGCCGCCTGCCTGCTGATGGAGAGCGGCCGGGGGTTCGGCAGTATCAGCCTGCGTGAAGTGGCAAAGACGGCAGGCATCGTGCCCACCGGGTTCTACCGGCATTTTTCCGACATGGACGCCTTGGGCCTGGCCCTGGTGGCCGAAATCGACACAACCTTCCGTCAGACCATCCGCCTGGTACGGCAAAACGAATTCGAACTGGGCGGCATCACCGACGCCTCGGTGCGCATCTTCCTCGATGTGGTGGCCGCCCACCGCGCGCAGTTCCTGTTCCTGGCCCGCGAGCAGTACGGTGGTTCACAAGCCGTGCGCCAGGCCATTGCCCGCCTGCGCCAGGACATCAGCGACGACCTGGCCACCGACCTTGCGCGCATGAAGCGCTGGCAGCACCTGGACAGCGCCGCGCTGGCGGTGATGGCCGACCTGGTGGTGAAAACCGTGTTCGCCACCCTACCAGAGCTTATCGACAGCCCGGAACCGGGTTATCCACAGGCACTGACGCCGCAGGAAAAGATCACCCAGCAACTGCGCTTCATCTTTGTCGGGGCGCGGCATTGGCAAGGGCTGGGCAACCCACAACCCTAGTTCTGCTACCATGGCGCCCTGCCCGACAGCGACGAGCGCCGAAATGTCCAACCCCCGCCTCACCCTGCCCGAACTGGCCCGCTTCAACCAGCACTTCGCCGAACGCATCGTGCCGCTGTGGCAAGGCCCGGGCTGGAATGCCGACATGGCCCTGCCCTACGAAGCCCTGGATGCCCAGCACCAGCCCTTGCCGGTGCAGCGCTACCGGGCGATGGCCTGCGCACGCCAGCTGTACCTTTTCAGCAGCCGCATCGGGCAACCCGGCGCAGCCGAACGCGCGGCCGCCTTGTTCCGCTCGCTGCAAAAGCATTTCCACGACGCCGAGCACGGTGGCTGGTTCTACAGCATCGACGCCCAGGGCAAGCCGCTGGATCGGCGAAAGGACCTGTATACCCACGCCTTCATCGTCTTTGCCTGCGCGCACTATTGGGGCAAGGTGCGCGAAAGCCTGGTCGAGTCCACCTTGAACGCTGCGCTGGATATTATCGACCAGCAGTTCGCCCGTGACGACGGCCTGTACGAAGCCAGCCTGGGCGAAGACTGGGCCGACCTGGGCAGCGGCCCGCTGCAGAACCCGCAGATGCACCTGGCCGAAGCGTTCCTGCAAGTGCTGGCGGTGCGTGATGATGAACATACCCAACAGTCGCTGCTGCAATTGTGCGAAGCACTGCAAACACACTTCATCGAACCGGCCCACGGCTTGATGCTGGAAAAGCCACGCGGGGCTGTGGATAACTGGTTTGAGCCGGGGCACCAGTTCGAGTGGTTCTACCTGCTGCATACCTCACCGCTGCTGTGTGACACGCCACTGCATGCGTCCCTCGACCGGGCATTCGGCTTTGCCGAGCAGTACGGGGTGAAAGATGCGGCAGTGCTGGCAATGCTGGATGTGGATGGCAAGGTGATCGACGCCACCCAGCGGATCTGGGCGCAGGCGGAGTACCTGCGGGCGCTGGTGCTACGTGAGGCGGGTGAGGCGAAATTGGCCAGCCAGATGCAGGCGCTGGAAGCGCGGTTCCTGCGGGAAGCGGGCTGGTATGAATGCCGGGATGGGGAAGGTAATGTCAGCCGGCATGATATGCCTTCGACTACGCCCTACCACTTGGCGACCTGCCTGGAAGGGTTGCAGCGCCTGGGCTGACGCCATCGCCGGCAAGCCAGCTCCCACAGGTACAGCGCAGCTCCTGAGGATTGCACAATCCTGTGGGAGCTGGCTTGCAGGCGATGGCCCGCAACGCGGCCCCAGTCGTTTAACCGACTGACATTAACCTTTGACCGACCGGTCGATGGAGAACCCTGCCCAATCCTGGCTCACCGGCATCAGCTCCAGGCTATTGATGTTGATGTGAGCCGGCTGGTTGAGGATCCAGAAGATGGTCTCGGCAATGTCCTGCGGCTGGATCGGCTCGGCACCCGCGTAGGTCGCGTCGTACTTGGCCTGGTCCCCCCCGAAGCGCACCAGCGAGAACTCGCTCTCGCACAGGCCCGGCTCGATGTTGCTCACCCGCACGCCAGTCCCGCGCAGGTCGCAGCGCAGGCTCAGCGAGAACTGGCCAACGAAAGCCTTGGTGCCGCCGTACACATTGCTGCCCGGGTACGGGTAGTTGCCCGCCACCGACCCCACGTTGAGGATCGACGCCCCACGGCCGTGGGCGATCAGGCGTGGCAGCAGCAGCCGGGTGGTGTACATCAGGCCCTTGATGTTGGTGTCGACCATGGTTTCCCAGTCGTCCAGGCTGCAGTTCTGCGCCGCATCCACGCCCAGCGCCAGGCCGGCGTTGTTCACCAGGCCGCGCAGCTTGTCGAAGCCGGCCGGCAGGGTGGCGATGGCCTGTTCCATGGCCTTGCGGTCACGTACGTCCAGCACCAGGCCATGCACTTCGGTCTTGGCCGACAGTTCCGCGCACAGGGCGTCCAGGCGCTCCTTGCGACGGCCAGTGAGCACCAGTTTCCAGCCGGCCTCGGCAAAGCGGCGGGCGGTGGCCTCGCCGAAACCGGACGTGGCGCCAGTGATGAATACGGTGGACGTCATGCTCTGTTCCTCACGGTAGGTTGTCATGGCAGCTTTGCAGCATGCCCGCGCCGGGCGCTGGCAGCAAGCCAGTCAGGCGGCTGTTCATTTTTTGTTCATCTGCGGCAAACCCTTGCAGCAGAGGGCCCGGCGCCAGCTATGCGCATGTTATCCACAAGGCTTTCCCCACGGATTGGGGGCAACTTGTCCACGGTGCGGAACCCTTTCAGCGCTGCGTGGTCAGTGGATATCTTTTCGATGATGACGCAAGGCTTTCAAGCATGCCGCCTGCAGCGCTCTATCCAAGGTTTTTTCACAGACTTATCCACAAGGCATGCACTGTCATCGAAGTGCTTGCAGGGCTTTGAAAAAACGCGAAAAATCATCCACAAGCACGACATGATCAAAAAATGATCAGGCCTCTACAGAGCCTGATATTAAAGGGCTTGAGCGAGATGCCACCATGTTTTCCACAGGCGGTTCCACATTATCCGTGGAAAAGATCCGGCCTGTGGAAAGATGGGCTCGGGAAGGAAAACCGGGGTATGAGGAAACAGGCCCACGGCAAGTTGTCCACATTGAGAATGGGGCCGCTCAGCGGCCCCGAATGAAACTCAGTGCCCGCCAAGGTAGGCGTTGCGCACCTCTTCGTTGACCAGCAACTCCTGCCCGGTCCCGGTCATGCGGATCTGCCCGTTGACCATCACATACGCCCGGTCCGACAGCTTCAGCGCATGGTTGGCGTTCTGCTCCACCAGAAAGATGGTCATCCCGCTCTTGGCCAGCTCGCGCAAGGTCGAGAAGATCTGCTTGACCACAATCGGCGCCAGCCCCAGCGACGGCTCGTCCAGCAGCAGCAACTTCGGCCGGCTCATCAGCGCCCGGGCAATCGCCAACATCTGCTGCTCACCCCCGGACATGGTCATGGCCCGCTGGTTACGCCGCTCCTTCAAGCGCGGGAACAGCTCGTACATACGCTGCATGTCTTCGTCGGCATGCTTGTCGCCGATGGGGATGGTGCCCATCATCAGGTTCTCCTCGACGGTCATGTCGGGAAACACCCGGCGCCCTTCCGGCGACTGAGCGATGCCGTTGGAGGCGATGTAGTGCGACGACTTGCGGGTGATGTCGGTGCCGCGATAAACGATGTGCCCCGACGCTGCCCGAGGCTGGCCGAAAATAGACATCAATAGGGTCGACTTGCCCGCACCGTTGGCACCAATCAGGCTGACCGTCTCGCCCTCATTGATGTGCATCGACACCTTTTTCAGCGCCTGGATCGGCCCATAAAACACGTCCAGGTCCTTCAGTTCGAGAATGGGCGCACTCATACCAGTTCCTCTTCGTCTGCACCCAGGTAGGCGGCGATCACCGTCGGGTTGTGGCGGATGTCTTGCGGGGCGCCTTCGGCAATCACGTTGCCGTGGTCCAGCACCACGATATGGTCGGAAATGCTCATGACCATGCCCATGTCGTGCTCGATCAGCACCACGGTGATGTCGTGCTCGTCCCGCAACACACGGATCATGCGGCTGAGGGCTTCGGTTTCCTGCGGGTTCAGGCCTGCTGCCGGTTCGTCCAGGCAGATGATCTTTGGCCGCGTGCACATGGCCCGGGCAATTTCCAGGCGGCGCTGCTGGCCGTAAGACAACTCGCCGGCCAGGCGGTTGGCGCAGTCCACCAGGTCGACCACTTCCAGCCAGTAGAAGGCGTGGTCCAGCGCATCGCTCTCGGCCTTGCGGTAGGCCTTGGTGTTGAGCACACCGGCCAGCAGGTTGCGGTTGACCCACATGTGCTGGGCCACCAGCAGGTTTTCCACCACCGACATTTCCTTGAACAGGCGAATGTTCTGGAAGGTACGGGCCAGGCCTGCGCGGTTGACCAGGTGGGTGCCGCCGAACATTTTGTAGTACAGGCGGTTGGCAAAGCGCGCCGGCGACACGAAGTCCGCCGCCTGGAAGCGCTCGCCAAGCAGCTGGATGACGTTGGTGTGGCTGCCACGCACGTTCAGCTCGATGCGCCCACCGCTGGCCTTGTAGAAGCCGGTCAGGCAGTTGAACACCGTGGTCTTGCCCGCGCCATTGGGGCCGATCAGGGCGAAGATCTGGTTGCGCTTGACCTTGAGGCTGACGTCGCTGAGCGCCTTGATGCCACCGAACTGCATCATCAGGTTGTCGACCGAGAGAATGATATCGTCGCTCATGGCGCCACTCCTTTACGCGGGGTCACACCGGTACGGCTGATGCGGATCAGCCCACGCGGTCGCCAGATCATCATCAGCACCATCAGCACGCCGAACAGCAGTACCCGGTATTCGGAGAAGCTGCGCAGCAACTCGGGCGCCACGGTCAGCACGAACGCTGCGATCACCACGCCCACCGTCGAGCCCATGCCACCCAGTACGACGATGGCGAGGATCAGCGCCGACTCGAAGAAGGTGAACGACGACGGGTTGACGAAGCCTTGGTAAGTGGCAAAGAACACCCCGGCCAGGCCGGCAGTGGAAGCACCCAGGGTAAAGGCCGAGAGCTTGACCAGTACGTGGTTCAGGCCCATTGAACGGCAGGCGATCTCGTCTTCGCGCAGCGCTTCCCACGCCCGGCCGACCGGCATGCGGGTCAGGCGGTGCTTGATGTACAGCACAGCCAGCACAACGATGAACAGCACCGCGTAGATGAACACGAACTTGAGGTTGGCGTTGTAATCGAAGCCGAAGAACTCGTGAATCGGTACGCCGCCGTCCTTGGCCCGACGGCCAAACTCCAGGCCGAAGAAGGTTGGCGGCGGGGCCGGCATGCCGTTGGGGCCACCGGTGAACGACAGCCAGTTGTTCAGCACCAGGCGGATGATTTCGCCAAAGCCCAGGGTCACGATCGCCAGGTAGTCACCGTGCATCCTTAGCACCGGGAAACCGAGAATACATCCCGCCAGCGCTGCGGCGATGGCCGCCAGCGGCAGTACGCTCCAGAAGCCCAGGCCCAAATACTGGTAACCCAGCGCCAACCCGTAGGCACCAATGGCATAGAACGCCACATAACCCAGGTCGAGCAGGCCGGCCAGGCCGACCACGATGTTAAGGCCAAGGCCCAGCAACACGTAGATCAGGCCGAGGATGACCACGGTCAGCAGGTACTTGTTGGCAAACACCGGGAACACAATGGCAATCACGATCAGCGCGGGGATGATGTAACGCAAGCGCGACTTGTAGTCCGGTGCGTTCACATGCACGCCCGAGCCACCGCTTTCAAAGCCCTGGAGCATGCGCGTGCCTGCAGCGGTCTGCAGGTACAGGCTGAGCAGGAAGCGCCCCAGCATCACCCCGCCCACCAGCCAGGCCACGCGCCGCGGCTCGGCATTGAAGCTGTAGCCGTCGAGCACCACGCCGACGACCGGGCCAAACACTATGAGTGCCAGCAGGCCGGCGACGATGGTCTCCAGCAGGCTGCGTTTAAGGTCGAAACCCTTGGTTTCGGTAACAGCGGCAGTTTTGGCAACGGACATGTTCACACCTTAGCCACGAGCGGGCGACCCAGCAGGCCTTGTGGGCGGAAGATAAGGATCATCACCAGCAGCGAGAAGCTGAACACGTCCTTGTAGTCGGAGTTGATCAGGCCAGAGAACAGCGACTCGGAAATACCCAGGATGATCCCGCCGAGCATGGCGCCAGGCAGCGAGCCGATACCACCGAGCACAGCGGCGGTGAACGCCTTGATGCCGATGATGAAGCCGGCGTAGAAGTCGAAGGTGCCGTAGTTCATGGTGATCAGCACGCCGGCCAGCGCGGCCATGACTGCACCGATAACGAACACATAGGAAATCACCCGGTCGGTGTTGATGCCCAGGATCGAGGCCATCTTGCGGTCTTGCTGGGTGGCGCGGCACATGCGGCCGAGCTTGGTGTACTTGATCACGTAGGTGAGCAGGCCCATGCCGACGAAGGCTGCCACCAGAATGAAGATCTTGGTGTAGGTCAGTTGCACGAAGCCGGTGCCGACTTCGACACGCATGGCACCTTCAAGCAAGGTCGGAACACCTTGCTGGCGGGCACCCTGGCTGATCTGTGCATAGTTTTGCAGGATCAGCGAAATACCGATGGCGCTGATCAGCGGTGCCAGGCGGGTAGAGTTACGCAGGGGTTTGTAAGCGATGCGCTCGATGGTGAAGCCGTATACGCCCGTAACGACGATGGTGAACAACAGCGTGCCCAGCATCAGCAGGGGGAACGACTCGACACCGAAGTAAGCCAGCAATGCCAGGCTGATCGCCGCGAGGTACGCGGAGATCATGTACACCTCGCCGTGCGCGAAGTTGATCATGCCGATAATGCCATAGACCATTGTGTAGCCGATGGCGATCAGGCCATAGACCGACCCGAGGGTCAGGCCGTTGACCAGTTGCTGCAGGAAAATACCATCCATAACGCAATCTCACCTGATTGAGATTGCACGAGCGCCGACCACGGCGCGGGCCACCGGTGCGGGGCCCTCGCAGCGCAGAACTGTGCAGATCTACGAATAAAGACAGGTACCGCGGGGCTTGGGCCCGAGCATCAGCCCGGGCCGTGGGCCGTTGTTATTTTTGTTTTTCCAGCTGGTGGTATTTACCGTCTTTGTCCCACTGGTAGACCACGTAGTCGGACACGGTCAGGTCACCCTTGCTGTCCCACTTCTTCTCGCCCATCACCGTCTTGACCGGGTTGGCCTTGAGCCACTTGGCGGCGTCTTCGCCCTTGTTCGACTTGGCGCCATTGAAACCGGCGGCCAGGGCTTCCAGGGAGGCGTAGGCATACAGGGTGTAGCCTTCAGGTTCGGTGCCGTTCTTGCGGAACTCTTCAACCACCGCCTTGCTGTCTGGCAGCAGGCGCGGGTCGGCGCCGAAGGTCATGTACACGCCATCGACGTATTGCGCACCGCCAGCGGTGGCCACCAGTTCGTCGGTGACGATGCCGTCATCGGACATGAACTTGACGTCCTTCAGGCCCTGCTCGCGCAGCTGGCGTACCAGCGGGCCAGCCTCCGGGTGCAGGCCGCCGAAGTAGACCACGTCGGCACCGGTGGAGCGGATCTTGGTCACCACGGCGCTGAAGTCTTTCTCGCCACGGGTCAGGCCTTCGTACAGCACAGGCTTCACGCCACGTTTTTCCAGCTGCGCCTTGGTGGCATCGGCCAGGCCTTGGCCGTAGGTGTCCTTGTCGTGCAGCACCGCGACTTTCTTGCCCTTGAGTACATCGACGATGTAGTCGCCGGCCACGATGCCCTGCTGGTCGTCGCGGCCGCACATGCGGAACATGGCGCTCAGGCCGCGTTCGGTCACCTGCGGGTTGGTGGAGCCCGGGGTGATGGCGATAACGCCGGCTTCGTCATACACCTCGGAGGCCGGGATGGTGTTGGAGGAACAGAAGTGGCCGACCACGCCGATCACCTTGTCCTGGTCGACCAGGCGGTTGGCCACGGCTACGGCCTGCTTGGGCTCGCAGGCGTCATCGCCTTTTACCAGGACGATTTTTTCGCCATTCACGCCGCCGGCGGCGTTGATCTTGTCGGCCGCTGCCTGCGCACCTTTCATGTACTGCTCGCCAAACGCTGCGTTCGCCCCGGTCATCGGGCCCGCTACACCGATCTTGACGTCGGCCTGAACATACGAAGAAACACCCAGTGCTGTAGCCACGGCCAGAGCCAGGAAACCTTTCTTGTAAAACGTCTGCGACATGAGGTGGTGCTCCTAGAGTTTTTTTGGTTGGCACTACAACTTCTCAACCCTGTGCTCAGAGCAAGGGCCGTGCCATAGGGTTTGTCTTCCGGGAAAACAGACTGTGCTGGGCGCCAGCAGGCGACCGGCGGCCTTTTCTTTATTGAGCGTGCAACCGTCTGCCACGCGGCAGGCGCCACCACACGTACAGACAAGGAGCAACCGCCATGTGCCATCATTGCAACCCTGGCAAGTGTTTACGTGCAACCGCCCTGTAACAGCGGACGTCACCGAAGTGCACACCGCTGGTGCGCGACTGCTACAGGCGGCACCGTTTGAAGGCTAGCCGGTGCACGGAAAAACACCTCTGTTTTGGCTGTTCCGGCCTCTTCGCGGGCAAGCACGGACACAACAAGCCCCAAAAGGCTGGCACAATGTCCGCCATTCGCCGCTTCCGGAGCCCCCCTTGATGAGCGAGAGCGCATTCGCCGAGCGCATCGTGCACAACCTGCTCGACACCGACTTCTACAAACTCACCATGATGCAGGGCGTGCTGCACAACTACCCGGACGCCGACGTCGAATGGGAATTCCGCTGCCGCAACGGCGAGGACCTGCGCCCGTATCTTGGCGAGATCCGCCACCAACTCGAACTGCTCAGCGACCTCACCCTGGATGATGGCCAGCCGGCCTTCCTCGAGCGCATCAGCTTCCTCAAGCCCGACTTCCTGCGTTTTCTGCGGCTGTTTCGCTTCAACCTGCGCTACGTGCGCATCGGCATCGAAAACGACCAGCTGTTCCTGCGCCTGAAAGGCCCGTGGCTGCATGTGATCCTGTTCGAAGTACCACTGCTGGCCATCATCAGCGAAGTGCGCAACCGCCACCTGCACCCACGCATGCGCCTGGCGGAGGCCCGCGACCAGCTGTACCGCAAGTTCGACTGGCTGCGCGCGCATGCCAGTGACGATGAACTGGCCGAACTGCAGGTAGCCGACTTCGGCACCCGGCGGCGCTTTTCCAGCCGTGTGCAGGAAGACGTGGTGCGGGTACTGCGCGACGACTTCCCGGGCCGCTTCGTCGGCACCAGCAACGTCGACCTGGCATGGAAACTGGATATCAAGCCACTGGGCACCATGGCCCATGAATGGATCATGGCCCACCAGCAACTCGGCCCGCGCCTGATCGACAGCCAGATCGCCGCGCTGGACTGCTGGGTGCGCGAATACCGCGGGCTGCTCGGCATCGCCCTGACCGACTGCATCACCATGGATGCCTTCCTTGGCGATTTCGACCTGTACTTTGCCAAGCTGTTCGACGGCCTGCGCCACGACTCCGGTGAACCGGTGGCCTGGGCCGAGAAGGCCATTGCCCACTACCAGAAACTGGGTATCGACCCGATGACCAAGACCCTGGTGTTTTCCGATGGCCTCAACCTCACCCGTTCGCTGGAAATATTCCGTGCCCTGCGCGGTCGCATCAACGTCAGTTTTGGCATCGGCACCAACCTGACCTGCGACATCCCGGGTGTGGCCCCGATGAGCATCGTGCTTAAAATGACCGACTGCAACGGCGCGCCAGTGGCCAAGATCTCGGACGAAGCCGCCAAGACCCAATGCCGCGACGAGAACTTCGTCGCCTACCTGCGCCACGTATTCAAAGTCCCCAGCAAGGAGTAACCCATGCAAGCGGTTCAGCAAGAGATTGCCCAGGCGCTGAAGGTACAGCCGCCGTTCGCCGACACTGCCGCACTTGAGGCCGAAGTCGCCCGGCGCGTGGCGTTCATCAAGGACTGCCTGGCCAACGCCCGGCTCAAGACCCTGGTGCTGGGCATCAGCGGTGGCGTCGACTCGCTGACCGCCGCCCTGCTCGCCCAGCGCGCCATCAACGAGCTGCGCGCCGAGACCGGCGACAAGGCCTACACCTTCATTGCCGTGCGCTTGCCGTACCAGGTGCAACATGACGAGCATGACGCCCAGGCCTGCCTGGACGTGATCAAGGCCGATGAAGTGCACACCGTCGACATTGCCCCGGCAGTGAGGGCGCTGGCCGCTGAGGTTGTAGAACTGAAGAATGGCTCGCCAACCCTGGTGGACTTCGTGGTGGGCAACGTCAAGGCGCGTACGCGCATGGTCGCCCAGTACACCATTGCCGGCGCACGTGCGGGCCTGGTGATCGGTACCGACCACGCCGCCGAGGCGGTGATTTCTACCCCCCTACACTAAACTGCACAACCCCCTCTGTACACCCCGCCCCACCCTCTTTCCCCTGTCACACCTCCCCACCCATAATGCACATCGCCTGTTCCCCAAAAGGCTGGAACGGAATCCAAAGGTGGTGCGTGAATGAAGGTGATCACAGTCAAAGATAAGCCCCTCAACCTGAGCTATTCAGTCCTAGCTCAAGGGGAGTTCCGTGAGCAGTTCCTAGCCCAGCCTGAAGGGAAGAATCCCGAAGTGAAGGTAACAGGGTGCGTGTTGATGGGGAGTGGAGAGCAACTGCAACCCCTGACCTCCGAGTACCTGTGCCGCAACCTCCAGAAGAACAAGCTTGCTGACCAAAGCACCACATCGTACGCAAGCCGAATCATGTACCTGGTGGAGCACTTGAAGACCCTGGAGGAGTATGAGACTAGCAACCGTGACGATGCGCTGCTGAGCGTTACGGTAGGTAGGCTGGAGAGCTACCTTGCGGGGCTGAATGATGCCGGCTTGGCGCCCAAGACTATTAAAGGAAGGGACTCAGCCCATCTCCACATGTTCAAGACGTTCCTGTGTAACCCGTACGATGATGGCCCGGCGATCCGGGAAGACAATCCGTACGAAACAGGGCTAATTTGGAGAGGCAAAGCGAACGCCCTTGGGATCGTGCAGCCCTGCAGCATGGACGAGCTGGAACAGCTTATTTTGCACGCGGTATCTGAGCGTGAGCGGTGCTTGATCCAGGCCGTGTACGACACGGGAGTGCGGGAGTCAGAAGTCCCTAGGATCACGCTGCAGGCAATACGGGATGCGCTGGATTACCAGAAGCTCCAGTTCATCACCCAGGCTGGTACGCACGTCAAACCGATGAAGGCGCCCTACTGCCCACTCCACATCGCAGGGAGCAAGGGTAATCGGAACCAGATCAAACCGCGCACGACGCTGGTCAGTCGGACGACGCTGGAGCGGATTGAGGACTACCACAAGACCCCTCTGTACCGTCGTTTCGCCAAACGATACCCGAGCCCTGAGGAGACGCCAGCGTTCTTTAACGCTCACGGTGATCCCTACAAAACCAAGAGCATTGAAAAGCTCTTCGATCGCGTGACCAAGCGTGCTTTGAAAGCCAAGAAGATCAGGCGGCTCATCTCGCCCCACAAACTCAGGCACGGCGGCGCCTACGCGATTCTCAATAGCCCAGATCTCGGCAAAGACTATCTGGATCGTCTCGTCACGCTTTCGAAGTCGTATGGGCACCAACGAGAGATGACGTCTGAGGGATATACGCTTATCCCACTGGATCTGTATCAATTACTTGCTGAGCCGAGTGAGCTAATTAAAACCAAAGCCAGCGAGATGGAACTTCTCCGTGAAAGAACT
>NZ_BCBJ01000052.1:0-13016 GCF_001320605.1 Pseudomonas sp. NBRC 111133
ACAGGAGACAAGAAATGAATATCGAGACTCCTGAAGACATCCGCCAAGAAGTTGAAGAGAAGACAGCCAAGCGCAAGCGCTTGGAAAGCGATATCACACGAGAGATCGACAATTGGGCCGCCGGAATTAAATCTAGCAGGAAAAATCTGCTCGGAGTTCAGCTGTGTCAAAAAGGCGATCCGGCTATCGCGCCTGTCTACTTAGAAAAACAATTGGATAGCAGTTACAACGTCTTCAGAACTAGAACTGAGATCCTGGGCTCGGTTATCCAGAAAATGATTGACGAAAAAATCATTATTCCTGGACACAACTCGATTGCCAACGAATGGCGGCGGAAATTGCTTGATTGGTACGAAGGCCTTTCGGACTCAGAAAAACAGGCCATTCCAGTTTTTGGGCAGACCATATCTGTCAGTAAGTGCTTGGACAAAGTAGCAGGCATGGGAAACCTCAAGTGGGCGCGCTTGAATATCCCTCTTGTCGAGGATACCTTCAACGAAATACTAGAAGATCTGAAAAAGCGCGGCGTGATCAAAAGCGACTACAAGACCGTTGCCGAGCGAAATGCTGAAACCGAACAGAAGAGGGAAGAGTCGCAAAAAGGAGAGACTTGGCAGGAACAGCTTAATGCTTTGCGCGCCATCCCTATCTCGCACATCACCGAATTGGTACCAATTGATCCTGCACGCCCGTTCGTACAAGTATTCCATATGTTTGCCGCAGCATCCATGGCAACAAAGTCTCTATCAGGGCAGCTGGGTTTCGTTGAGGGTTTCAGACAAGTCAGCCAACACCTTAAAGGAATTGGCTTCACAGGCACTGAACACGCACTTGAACTCATTACGCCCAATTATCTTGCACGTCTGCGAAACCATCTAAAAGAACAAGTATTCATTGGAGCAATGTCAACACACACAGCGAACGACACAGTTTCATCCACTCGCAAAATGCTGAATCGCGCACTCAAAATAAAAGGCATCAGCTTCACATCGTTTACAGACACCGAAGGTTTTGAAACCACACGATCTACCGACGAGTACCGCCCCTATACCCGTCGTGAGCGCCTTATAATCAAAGATGCGTGCGAGTCTGAAATCTGGGAAACCAATAAACTTGCAGGCGACTACGTAAGGTTTAACGGCGGGCGCGACCCAATCAACGACAAAGGTCATATCCAAAACGGCTTGGGCACACTAGAAAACGCTAGATGGATCTTTGAAAACAAACTCGACTGCCAGCGAGTAAGCACAACCTTTTCTGACCCAAATAATCCTTATGAGAAAGGGTTCTGCAGCATCCTCAAATACTCCAAAAAAGGTATTGTTGATGTATACGCAGATTGGGGCGTTATATATGAGCTGACTTCCCGTATGCTAGCTCCTTACGTGATCCGCCTTGCGCAGGTCACGGGACTTAACGCGGACTCGCTAAAAACACTCGACCTAGATGACTTTGTTAAGAGCCACGAAATCACCAAGCGGCCCTATTTGCGCTACTGGAAAGAACGGTCGGGTGGGGAAAAATTCTATCATCTTGATTTGTTTCATACTGATCTCACGTGGCTGAGTGTTGCACAAAGCGTGGAGGTCGAAAAAATCTTTAAAGATGTTGCTTTCTTGACTCGCCATATCCGTGAGCGCGCTACTCCAGTCATAAAAAATAGGCTGTTCATTTATGAATCGCAAAAAATGTCTGAGTACCGCGAAGTAAAATCTCTTGAGAGCTCTAACATTATCAACCTGATGATGAACCGGTTCGCAAGGGATCATAATTTGAAGAAAGATGACGGTAGCGAACTGTCGATCTCGGCTTCGCGGTTGAGGCCTAGTCTTGTTGCGGAACTGGTAGAGCAAGATGTGTCACTACGAGAGATTCAGATGATTCTCGGACACAAGCATGCAAGCACCACGATCGGTTATCTCGACAAGCTGGAGTTCAGCAAGACGGCGAGAAAGATTGTTGATGAAGCACTAAAGAAAATTCATAAGGAATACGTGCTGGCCCAGGCGAGCAGCGGGGACATCCAGACACCGGCCAAGACTAACGTCGACGCCGTCAATGACCCTAGTTCACCGGCGGTAATCATCAGGACTGGGTTGGTGGAGTGCCGAAACGTTTACGATCCACCGGCAGAGATCCGTAATTCACCAGGCTACGTGGAGGGCAACCCCTGCGCACTGCTGAACAAGTGCCTGTCCTGCCGGAACAGCATTATCTCGGTTTCCAACTTGCCAGACCTGTTCGCAATGCGGCGTGACTACCGAACTATGATGGATACCACTGGTGTAGGTCGGACGCCCTATGGACGCGTCATCCGAGAGAACCTAGAGACCTTGGATAGCATCCTGACGCCATCAGCCCAAGGGTTCGATGCGGAGCAGCTGGAGCACGCAGAGCGCCTCTCTGAACACATCCTCACGAGCACTTTGGTAGAAGGAATGACCCTATGATCGCAACGCTCGACGCCCTGATCTACCAAATCAAGCCGGTGAGGGAGCAATTCGTGCGCCTGCTTAGCGCCCAGAATGTGCTCTACGCAGGGTATGCGGGAGCAGAGGCGGGCCAACAGCAGGGCAGCGCTTTGTATGACCCTGTAGCGGTCTTCAATGCCCTCATGAACCTTCCCGTGAGCAAGCTCAGCGTGCTCCAGGATCCCGTGTGGGACTTCACTGACGAAGCAGAACCAGTCGCAAGGCTCGTTGAGGGATCAAAGTCGAGGATCGATTTCACGAAATACCCAAACCTCAACAGCACAATCTTGTTTGAGCTGAAGATTGCCTTCATGTGCGCGCTTGAAATGCCTGGAGCAATTCGCCAGGGTGAACGGTTAGTCACTTCTAAACCTCACACGATGTGCGATATCTTCAAAGCGCTAATACCGTTCTACGACAAGATGTGTGAGCGAAAACGGCGTGAGCAAGGTGACGATTTTTTTGAGCTGTCATATTACAGCCTGGCCGACTTTCGCGAAAATGACTACATCGAAGAAGCCAAAATTCATGATCGCGCTTTTCGGAACGCGACAAACCAAGGCTTCAAATATCTGCGATCTCATTTCCTACGCGAAAACCTGTTTTCTAGGTCTCTCCCCTATGTCGAAATGCACACTTTGGAATGGAAGCAAAACAGCGTAACCAATCCAAAAAAAAGGGAAAGACAAAAATACTTCAGCAATAGAATTTTTGAAAAGTGCTCTCGCAAGGCGACCTTTGTTGTCGTTGACTTCCTCAGAGCGTTGAAAGAACCGATCAATGATAAAGACGGACTTGAACGTGTGACAGCGGATGGCTACAACGCAGCCGCAGAGGTCAAGCTCACCAAAAAGAATTTTGATATCTATGTTGCAATCAGGATGTCCTCAAGAGGCTATACCGGAAAGGAGATCGAACCTTTCCTTTACTATAAAGACCCTGAGTATTGGTCATCGCAGTCGCGGCGTGACGGTTTATTCAAAAACAAAGATGCCCTTTGCCTGCTGACCCAAGCAAACATGGACGATGATTTTTATCAGTACCTCACGCATGTTAGCAACAGCGCATACTTCGTTATTGGTCAGTATACAGGCATGAGGCCGTCCGAGCTGTCGGGTATCATGGCTGAAGGCTGCTTGGACATAGACGACTTTGGCCACAACCTGATCCTGAGCACCGTAATCAAGAATCGCGAACTGGCAGGTAAGCTCTTTGGAGATAAATGGGCAGCAATTCCTATTGTGATGGACGCAGTACGCACCCTTCAAATTCTGAACCGATTCAAGCAGCACCCTTATCTGCTAGCCAACATGAACACTATTGCCCCTGGCGAACAAGATAATGCCAAGTCAATCGGAGACTTCACATATGTGTTATGCGCATTCTTAGCAGAAGTTTTAGAGTTTGATGAACTCGAAGAGCTGGATGTATCTGCTTACACACTACGGCACTCATTGGCGCATCAAATGATGAGAGCTGCGGTAGGGCTTCCTTTTGTTTCCTACCAGTTGAAGCACTTCGGAAACGTAGTGGGTGCAATAGGTCAGAATCGCGTGAGTGCCGTCACTATTGACTATGGCGGCATTGGTGAGGCTCTTACTGCAGACGGAGGCAGAGCAGTCGGGAGGTCTATCCGGCATGAGGCTGAGCTTGAACTGGTCATGAACACCTGTGACCCTGATGGCAGCTACGTCGGTGAGCACGCAGAAGCGTATCGAGAGCGGCTTAAAAAGTACTACCAAGGTTACATTGAAGCTGGATATACCAAAGAGGAAATCTTTGATCGGATGGTGGAGAACGACTTCGCTGTCATCAATGTAGGCCAAGGCTTCTGCTACGGTGAAGCCACAGAAGAGTTCGATGCCTCCCTGCCCTGTATTGGCTCGCTACGGTGTAATCCCACCCGGTGTAAAAACGCCTTCGTGACTAAAGCCAATGCGCCAAAGTGGCGTGAGGTATATGTGCAGAACACGATTGCTCTGAAGAAGTTCGAGTCATCCAGCGAGATAATTCATGGTGGCTTCGACAAATCGGTTGCCCAGTTGAAAGCAGCTATTGAAGAGGCCAAGGCCGTACTTGAGGGGCTGGGAGAGGAATTGGTAGTATGAGTTCGGCTCCATACGATGATAAGAATAGCGAACAATTTGAAGCTGTTACGGAGCAGCTTAAGGAAGCTCTGCGCAGGTTAGAAAAAGATGCTTCACTTTCTGCTTCTGCTTCCTCATTGGCTAGGCTGTCTGGCGTTCACAGGAACACCATTTATAACCGCAAGTGGCCCCTAGAAAAACTTCAGGAAATCAAAGAGCGACGCGTACAGCAAAAGAAAGATGCAGCAATAGCCAAAGCGGCTCCGGAATCGCCAGAGGTATTGCTAGAGCAATGCAGGCTTGAGGTCATCTATTGGTTTACCCAATTACAAGCTGCCCGCGAAGCTAATACAGCATTGAACAACTCACTTAAAGAGACTGAAATTAGTCGCAATATACATATGAAGCTTTCGCAAGAACGCCTGCAGACCATCAACAAGCTGACATCCGAGATCAATAAACTTCAGGACGCGCTGGCATTGCAGGAAGAAGAGCTATTGCTGATGAAGCATAAACTATCTACAGAATAGAGAGCCTCTCTCACGAAAAGGTGGGTATCGAACGCACTCGCACCCACCTATTGCACTAAAACCTGCAGCCCACCTAACGATCTAGCAGTCGATTGGCTATGATTACTGATACACACTGATGACTTCGATATCGCTTACGATCCTTTTGGTCAGTATAGCGATTTCCTTGGGATCGGTATACGCTACCCCCCAACGCGGATATTTGTCTGTAAAGTTATAACGGAGGAAGGTCTCGCCTGATACTTCATGTTCCTCCCCAAACTCGTCCATGATGAAGTCGGGCTCCCATTCAGAGGCACCGTAGGCACTCAAGTGCCCGAGGAGATTTCTGCAATCGATCACAATCCGCCTCAGATAGGGAAATGCCGAGATTCGTGCTTTCTGTCGAGCCAGGTTATTCAGAAGTTCATAGCCCTCTTCAACCACTACCAGATCACGCTTATCAATTTTGGTGATGGCTTCACTATAGGTGCGAACCGCTCTGTTAGTTTCTCTCAGCGCTCCAATAAATTTTTCAACTCCACGAATTACATCGATGTGTACCAGCGGGCCTGTCCCAATTGAGCTCAATGCCTGCACATCAATAGTCGACAATAGGCTTTCAATCGCATGAACAGCTTCTAGGGTGGGAGGGGTTTCTTTAGGATCTATTTTATCCCTATATCTGCTAACTTCATAATGCAGTTCTTGGATATCGAGACCATCAAGATGGAAATTTTTGCCAACTGGTACCGCTACCTGCCACTTCCAGAGCAAAAATGTACTTAGGCCCAGGTAACTGCGGATCTCATCCCATCCCAGAATATGCAATTCAGGCAGAGCTACACTTGGGAGACATGGATAAGGAGTAGAGTCGTCGCGTTCAGCCTGCGCATCAGCGTTCTGTTTCTCAATCCAATTCGATAGAGAAACCTTAACGTCTGGCTGCTTGATCATAAAGAAATAATGGGAGACTTCTTTATCGTAGTCTCTGAGCTTCTTCAATTCGTCCCGAAGCTTTGTTGTAGTAATTTCCTCGTGCTTCTTGCACTGAGCAACAGCTTGGGTAGCAGGATCTCGGACATCAATTCCGTACTGCTTGTCACCGGTAGTACCGTATGCACTGATTCGGCTATGAGTTCGGTTTAGAATAGGAATTCGTCGAGACTTGAGTACATACTCAAAAATGTCAACGCAAAGCCTTTCAAAATCCTTCGCATCTACGGGCGGCTGAAATCGTTTGAGTTTATCTTCTACAGCTGGTGGAAGCTTGTACATCTTCGCTCCTGCGTATTTGGAGTGTGCCGAACCAAATCATTCTGTTAAGACCGGCTCACGGCACCTTCAGCGTTGGCCTCGGCCACCGTTCGGTTGGCGAAGGCTTGATCTTAAGACCACCTTGATTACGACGCCATGGACAACAGCGCACACCAATCATGGCACAACGATATCACCAGGCAAAGGTTCAGAAAGAGCCGTATTCATCTCTTTCCGGCAAACTGCAAGGTGATCTTGCATAGCTCCGGACAAGGCCCGGCATCTGCATAGAGGCCATCAAGGCTCAGTGCAAAACCTCGACGCAGGTCTTGCCCGACTTCTCGCCCGCTCTGGTGCCACCTTAGGCGTCCTCTTCGAGGCCGAAGAAGCGACATGCACGTCATACGCCGCCTGCAGTCCTTCGCCAGGCTGATTACATGAAAAATGAATCAAAAGGCACAAGATAGGGCGCCCCAATGATTCTGGGGTACATCATCTAGTATCCGGCTAGCTTACGCGCCATCACGTTCATTATAGGAGATCGTCATTCGGTAGGCTAACGGCTGCAGAAGCCCCTGCGGAGTCATATTGCCAGCACTCTGCAAACGTATCACTATTCGGCCGCTAGGCTCGCCTCGCTGAGCGAGCAGTAAGAGTTGTCCATGAACACAACCTAGCAGGCTGTGTTATGGGCGTACATGACCGTCACAAGGAGTAATCTATGTCTGCATTTTCAGAAATAAGCAGTTTTGGAGAAGAATGGAAAGGAACCACAAACTTCAAGGTCATGCCTGTTGGAAACTATGTATTCACAGCGATGATTACGTACATTTCAGCTCGTTACGGAACTGAGCGCGAAAACTGCACCGTACAAATTATCCGAAATGGAATGCAGGATGGCGAGATCATAATTTATGCCAATGGAGTACTTCAGGCTGAAACCCATCACCTGGGCTTCACTGAAAAATGGCAAACATACGACTTTGACAAACAGAATGGAGCACTGGTAGTAACTGGCAGCTCTGGTAAAATGGGCGGCGCTTATTCCGTCCGAATTTTGCCAAGCGGACAGGTACCAAGCTTCCTATAACTTAGCGCCTTTCATTCATTATGCGAGAGCTAAGTCCGTTGACGTCGCCCTCTAGGACGGGCTGCTAAGCCCGTCCTCACACGCCCCTAATTAGGATTATAAATCATAAGCGCAAATTATATTACGGGCTCGCCTTCCTAGCTCACAGGGATTTCTGCGCGCTTTTGCTCAAGGAGAAACTCAAGGATCGCTTCGTCTGTTGCCATTCCCGATCGGATCTTTTCCGCAAGCAGACCAATAGCTTTCCACGAGTCGGGTGCTTCCAAGGCACATTGCAAAAATGACTGAGCCAAGGACTGCATATGTTGGGATCCAGTTGCTTCAGCTTGCCGTCCCATACGACCGAACATCTCAATCACCGCCTTGCCTGGTACATTCTCGTCGATACCAAAAAGGCTTAAAAACACCATGCCTAGTGATCCAGCCACATGATGATCCGGCCGATTCCATGAATGTTTAATGCCTTCCTTCTTATCGGCTTGTTCAACTAATTGTCGAATCTTGTTGGGTATGGACGCTGCTGCTTTGGCTCGGTTGAAATAGCGCATGTTGGCTACGCTAGCGGCATGCTTGATTGCCATCCACACCAACGACCACAACTCTGCAATACTGTATGTCCGGAGGGCATGCCTAAGGATTGCTCTGACTTTCTCGACAGCGTCATCTTCCAGCTCATGCTGATAAACGTCGCATTGGTCGTCAAAGTAACGCATCACATCAGCCAGCGCATAGTCCAACCATAGGTCAGTCAGGGCCTCTGAATCAGTGAAGACATGTTCCTCTAGATGCCGGAGAGCTGCCGGGCCGCGCCCAAGGTCAGCGTCCGGGGGTAAGAAGTACTGTATTCCGGAGATGTACCACCAGAGCTCACCCTCTTTAATGAAATAGGTGCCTGGTTTGGCTGCAATCGGATCATCGAGCAGCACACCCTCCTGCAGGAGTCGGTCGATAAAGAGTTTACCGCCTATGGGTGATAAGTCATCGCAATCGCTAATGGTGAACGTTCCGCTAGCCAACTTTTGCCCCAGCAGGGCGTCCAACGCTAATAGCAGGATCACTGCCTCATCGGAAAGCTCTCCATAACACAAGGTCGCGGAAGCGTTTCGCTCATTCTTATAAGCGAGCCGCTTGGAGATCTCAGCTTGCTCTAGGGCTTGCTTCTCAGCTTTTTGACGGCGGAGCTCATCCTCACAGCTCTCACAGGGGAAGCTAGATTTCTGAAAGATTTTCTTGGCATCAGCGCGACCGCTGACTCGAATTGGCCCGTCGCACAGGTAGCAGCACTGATTTTCATCAAAGGCAAGGCAGTACTCCCTGACTTGCCTGGCAATCTGACCCGACTGGATGACGTCCCGAAACGGTACCAGCTCAGCCACTCGCTCGAGAAATGCCCCCTCCTCATCCATAGCCCAGTATCGCATTGCCAGAGCTATTTCATCTGGATGCTGGGTCAAAAACTGCAACCTGACTGCCATGCCAAATCCTACTCACGATGGTTGATCAAAGCTTTACCTGAACCATGCGCTAGTAGCGGAAAAACGCCGAGAACAGGCGCATCGAGTTTAACATCATAATGCCTGCACTCGACTCAGCCTCATGCCGATGTCGACAGGCTGGACGAGTGACCGGGTCGGACACTGTCGAACTGCACTTTCAGCGTGACCGCTAAGGCAGGCCACGGCCCCAAATTCTAAGACCGGGCAGAAAGCGAGCATAAGCATCTTGGTTAGTAGCCTAATATGGGGAAGGCAGACCAGCATCTCTTACTCTTATCAGGAGCACTTCCAAGATGGAAATCTTCGCCGACCCATCGGAAAAAGCGACAGCATTGCTACACCGACTGGGTGTCCATGAAGTGTCTTCGGGGATCTGGGCTTTCATAGACATCGATGTCGCGAGCCACGGCCATGTGCATCACTCTCAGCAGCCGGTTGCTCTTGCTGCATACGCTGCCATCAACCCGACGTTTGCAGCCGGCCGCTTTCCCGGATACACGCTGATCGACCTGGTTGAAAAAGTGAGTTGTATGGACGGAGCTGAACTCGCCGCATTGGCGAAGGTTTGCCAGGTACCTCCACCGATAGACTGGTCAACCGAGGAACGAGGGGAGAAGTTCGGACAGGTCGCTTGGCACATCGTTAAGAAATACGAGTTGAATGCCTGCTTCACCCAAAGTAAGCCGTGGGGGATCCAACAAGGTAGTCATTACAGCATGCGTCCTTGCGGCTTCGATCATGATCGGTCAGAGCCTGATCCTGAGGGGTTAAAGGCGATGCGCCAGGCGTACAGAGAAATGACCGTTTTACAGCGTGTGATGGTACTTACGCTGCTTCACCTTTACGCTCCAGGAAAGGACGATTTCTACCTGATAGGTGGCTGCCCGACCAAGATTTCTGCAGCTGAAGCACTTGGAATTTTGCGAGCTGATGGAAGAGCGATAAGGGAGTGGGGACTGCTCGTAACTCATTACTCAGGCTGGTGAGGCTGCCCGCCTGCGGGATTGGTGGTAAGCATCCGGAAACACACCTTCAGAGAAAGGCCTGCACGGAAAATCGCGCAGGCCAGTCGTAGCTATCGGCTGTGATGGATGATCTTCGAATCGCCCATCAGGTCTTCGACCTTCACCAGAGGCACGGACGAGCGAACGCGACCAGAGCTAGTCTGGCTACGTCCCGTGGAGATCTGGGATCTGGTCAGGTAACCATCCCCATCCTTCCTGCCTGTCGGCTTACCACTCTGATGACATGAGGATTTCATGAATCCGCTCCGGTGTTACGTTCTCTTCGCAGAGCTTGGGCTTCTTGCGATACGTACCGCCCGACGTTTTTTTCGAGGCGATACATTGGCCATTATCGGCCATCTCTACCAAAAGACCTGTTCCATCCGACGAAATGCTTTCCCAACGCCGGACGCTCCCATCGGTGGAGAAGCGCCAATCCAGGCCTAGATCTTCGATGGACGACAGATCGTTCAGTAGATCCATTACTGATTGATAGCGCGAGTCAGGGTCGTACCTCAAGCACTTCTTGATGATGTTCTTCAGTTTCTTCGGGACATGAAGCGGCAATTGCTTGAGGTCTGGGTAGGTTTCTGTGCGCTGGGCACGCGCCAACTCAGCGCCCAGCTTGAACGAATCCCTCTGGCGTTGCAGTGAGTCCAGCCCGACCAGCAGGCGGTACAAGGTCAGGCCGACCTGATAAATGTCCGCACTGTTGTTGAAGTCACTGGTCACCGACCCTTCGGGCGGCAGATGCAGGCGGTAGCTGAGCTCAGGCTGTTGCCGCTGACCGAAAACTGACCCAGTAGAGGCTGTTCTGCCGACTGAAAACTGACCCAGGTGTTCAACTGCTTCTGCTCAATTTTTGAGCAGGAGAACACAGGGTGATCAGTATGGAAATGATGGGCAAAATTCGCCGGATGTATTTCCGCGACAAGCTGTCGCTGCATGAGATAGCCAAGCGCACCGGGTTGGCGCGCAACACGATTCGCAAGTGGGTCAGAGCACCTGAGGCCAAGCCGCCGGTCTACCAACGCCGCGCGATCTTCAACAAACTCAGCCCTTTTCACGCCACGCTGGAGCAGGCGCTAAAAGCCGATTCGCTGCGGCCCAAGCAACAGCGGCGCAGTGCCAAGGCGCTGTTGGCGCAAATCAAAGCCGAAGGTTATGACGGTGGCTACAGCCAGCTCACCGCGTTTATCCGTGCCTGGCGAGGGGGACAGGGCAAGGCGTCGCAGGCCTTTGTGCCGCTGACCTTTGCTCTTGGCGAGGCGTTTCAGTTTGACTGGAGCGAGGAAGGCTTGCTGGTCGGCGGCATTTACCGGCGTATGCAGGTGGCACATCTGAAGCTGTGTGCCAGCCGTGCGTTCTGGCTTGTGGCGTATCCGAGCCAGGGCCATGAGATGTTATTTGACGCCCATACACGCTCGTTCGGCTCCTTGGGCGGCGTGCCGCGCCGGGGCATCTACGACAACATGAAGACCGCCGTCGACAAGGTCAATAAGGGCAAAGGCCGGGCGGTGAATGCGCGCTTTGCGGTGATGTGCGCGCATTACCTGTTCGATCCGGACTTCTGCAACGTCGCCGCTGGTTGGGAAAAGGGCATCGTTGAAAAGAACGTGCAAGACAGCCGCAGGCGTATCTGGCTAGACGCCCAGGACTGCCAGTTTCACTCCTTCGAGGAACTCAATGCCTGGCTGGGCCAGCGCTGCCGCGCGCTTTGGAACGAGCTGACGCACCCTCAATACAGCGGGCTGAGTGTGGCCGAAGTGCTGGAGTTGGAGCGCGCTGAACTGATGCCTGTGCCAGCGCCATTCGACGGTTACGTCGAGCGGCCTGCGCGGGTCTCCAGCACCTGCCTGGTCAGCGTCGGGCGCAACCGCTACTCGGTGCCGTGTGAGTACGCGGGTAAGTGGGTCAGCAGCCGTTTGTATCCGACGCGAATCGAGGTGGTGGCTGACGACGCGCTGATCGCCAGCCATGTCCGCTTGCTGGATCGCGACCAGGTCAGCTATGACTGGCAGCACTACCTCCCGCTGATCGAACGCAAGCCCGGTGCGCTGCGCAACGGCGCGCCCTTTGCTGATCTGCCGGCGCCGCTGCGTCAGCTTAAGCACGGTCTGGGGCGTCATGCCGGCGGTGACCGGATCATGGCGCAAGTTCTGGCTGCCGTACCGGTCGCCGGGCTCGATGCGGTGCTGGTGGCTGTTGAGCTGGTACTGGAAAGCGGCAGCCTGAGCGCCGAACACATCCTCAATGTCGTGGCGCGCCTGGCCGCGACCGAACCACCACCCAGCGTCGAAACCCACTTGTCGCTCAAGGAAGCCCCCGTCGCTAACACGGCGCGCTACGACCGCCTGCGTGGCCAGACCGAGGAGATCGGTCATGCGTGATTTGATGGCGGAACTCAAGGAGCTGCGCCTGCACGGCATGGCCACGGCCTGGGCGGAGTTGACTGCGCAGGGTGAGTCGAACACAGCCTCGTCCAAGTGGCTGCTCGAACACCTGCTGGAACAAGAGCACACAGATCGCGCCATGCGCTCGGTGAGCCACCAGATGAACATGGCCAAGCTGCCGATGCACCGCGACCTGGCCGGCTTCGACTTCAGCGCCTCCAGCGCAGACGCTCGTTTGATCAGCGAACTGGCCAGTCTGGCCTTTACCGACACCGCGCAGAACGTGGTGCTGATCGGTGGGCCTGGCACCGGTAAAACCCACCTGGCCACTGCGCTGGCCGTGTCCGGCATCACCCGGCACGGCAAGCGCGTGCGCTTCTACTCCACGGTCGATCTGGTCAATCTGCTGGAGCGCGAAAAGCACGACGGCAAAGCCGGGCGGATCGCCCAAGCTCTGCTGCGCATGGATCTGGTCATCCTCGACGAACTGGGTTATCTGCCCTTCAGCCAGGCCGGCGGTGCGTTGCTGTTTCACCTGCTATCCAAGCTGTACGAACACACCAGCGTGGTGATCACCACCAACCTGAGCTTCGCCGAATGGTCGAGCGTGTTCGGCGACGCCAAGATGACCACCGCCCTGCTGGATCGGCTGACCCACCACTGCCACATCGTCGAAACCGGTAACGAGTCCTATCGCCTGCAACACAGT